>JAILEL010000469.1 GCA_024687845.1 Eubacterium sp. | reverse complement strand
TTTAACTATCCTGTACCGTCCTCCTAATATTGAGTTTTCTGTGAGCTGATGTGAGTGAGACATAATTTAGTTTCCTTTTGTTCCAAATAATATCTTTAAATTTCAATATCTACTTCTCTATTTTCTCTATAAGAAATAAATTCCATTTCTTCACATATCCTCAGTGTTCCTATTCCACGGTATGCCCGAGCATGGCTATGAAAAGGTCCGAGGCGATGGTCATTGAGCCGGAAGCTTTTACCGGATCAAAAATACCTTTATGACCTTTGATATAGTCTTGTGCCGCCTTAAGGCTCTCTTCATCCATCTTTTCAATATAAATGTCCGGATCCAGATCACATTCTTCAATAAACTGAGCTAGCATTTCAAGATATGCTTTATTCATACCCTTTAGGACTTCTTCATACGAATATTCTGTTCCTAAACGTTTCTGATATAAAGACAGGATTTTTTCTGCTATCTCATCAGATACCTCATCAAGAGACTGCTCTTCTCCTTCTTTATTCCGATGTACCTTTCTCCTGTACGTCTCCTGCTGCTCAGATGAGGTAAGGGCGGGAAAAGGGGTGGTTAATAATATATTAGACATTGTGATGCTCCTTTTATTGTAAAACTCTATTACTCAGTTATTTAATGATAGAACTTACTACCAATTTTAAAAAAATCGAACATGTATTGACTGATTTTCATGTATTTATTCTCCCCAGTAATCTATTGACTCCTGAGTACGCCCGGATATTCCAAACAGTTTCATCATAAAATCTTCTTTTTCATTAAACATCTGAACTACAGTCACCTTACCTGATTCGAATCGATACACTAAATAATGCTGATGTGTAAAAAGATACCAATAATAAGTTTCTATCCCATAAGTTTCAGCTATATTAGTTCCGCTTTTTTCATACTCTTTTAATCTATCGGCATCAGCCATCATCTCAGAAAGAATACTCTTTGCCGTATCCAAATCATAGTGTTCTGTAAGCCATTTCTTAAGTTTTATCATTTTTCTTTTTACCAGATCAGAATATTCAAGTTTATTCATTATTCGATTCCAAGCTCCTTCTTCAAATCTTCTGCTGAAATAGTACCGACTTCCAGAATTGATCTTTCACCCTTTTCCATCTCAAGCATGAAGCGATATAAAGCAAGTTCTTTCTCTATTTCATCAAGTTCTTTGGAATTAATCATAGTTACTTGATCATATCCATTTTTTGTTAAATAAACTCGGTTTCCATATTTAACATTATTTACAACCTTTGTGTAATTTCTCAATTCAGATATAGGCATAATATTGGGCATTTCGCACCTCCTTATTTGTATTATAACAATCAGTTTCTATAATTTGATTGTAATACATACAATATACCTTTGCAACATAATTAGTAGATAAATCTTACAGCAACGCTTGGTAGTCTATTTTTTCCGCATAATAATTTCGATTTAATCTATACGAATCCACTTACCATAATATAAAAACCTCGCCACAATTTCCAGGAAACAAAATAACAGCTACCATATCTGAACGGAAAGTAGGTAAAAGGTTAGGGACCTATTTAGTAGAACTTACAGATAATGACAACAAACTACTTGCAGATGCATTATTTACAGTTGCATACATGTAAAAAGATTCATACCAGTAATTTTCCCTTCAATGGTGTGAACCTTTCATTTATCGTAAATTGCTGTTTTTGCAAGACTTTAAGCTTATCCTTGAGGCTTCCTCTCTCTCTAAAAACATATCAGTAAGTGCTCTCCCAATCGGCACCTGTGCGTTTACCGATGGGGTTATCCAGTCCATTATCAAAAACTTCACAATCTCAAAAAGGACGGAAAGTGAACCAACCGTCCTTTTTGAGACTAGATTATTAGAATTACTTTGTTATCTTAGCTTTTTTATTTGATCCTGCCTTGTAAATCATCTTAGAATACTTAGTTAGTTTGCTCTTAGGAACCTTGTACCTTGTCTTAGCAGTAGTGCCCTTAAATGCATTACTTCCGATACTCTTAAGTTTGGTAGAGGTAATTTCATCACTCTCATAGTACATGTTATCGGTGGTAACACGATATTTTCCATCGACTTTTGACAGAGCTGTTATGCTAACTTCATGATCTAATGTATAATTTCCATCTGCATCATCCACCCAATACTGTATAATATTTTCAGTAAAAATAGCCTTGTAATATCCCCTTCCATATAATCCCATGCCGAATGTTCTCCATTCACCTTGAAGGAAATCAAGAATCTCCGCTTTTTCTGAATCACTGATTTTTTCAGAATCAACAAGTACTAAACTATCTAAACTTACATCCTTGTTCAGGTAATCCCTTGCATTAAATGTAACTCCTGTACTTGTTTCCGAAGATTCACCTGCAAGTGTTTCCATAGTATTTCCATCAATCATATTCACATAATAATATACTTTTACTCCTGTATATGAACAGAATAGCACTTTTTATTGTTGATTTTTTATCTCATCATCCATCTGCCAATACACAGGATATTTTCCACCTTCTTCAATCTGTTTTAAATCAGGATCTGTACTATAACAAAAATTCTTTACTGCTTCTAATGCCTGTTCAGCGGACAATGTAGATTCTTTAAAATTTTGTAGTTCACCGTCAAACTCTTCTCCTTTAGTTATCGTCCCATCATCGTTAACAGTGACCTCAACATAACCGTAAAGATTCTCAATTTCACCATTTTCATTTTCAACCTTATAACAGAGACCTCTCTCATCATAATAATATATCAATGAAACTTCTGAGCTTCCACTGGAATATCAATATCCTTTTTTGTTATCTTCATCATATTTATATGTATCGTTAATCTCTACGGATTCTATAGAGCCATATGCTTTAACTATTCTTCCCTTTTCATCATAGTCAAAACAGATATAATTTATATCTTCTTCCCCTCTTCCGGACATACTCTCCTTAATAAGAAGTCCATTGTTATCATAAGTAAAATGAATACCTATACCCTCGGAGTACCCAATCTTATAGGTCTCATCATTTGACTCTTCTACATTATAATCACTATTCTCCATATTAAGTTTAATATGTATAAGTTTACCTTCTGAGTCAAATTCAAGAGCCTCTTCCTCATAATCTCCATAATTTGTATTAGTGAAAATATATTTATCTATTTTACTAAATGTATTTGTATCTGTGTTACGATCATATGTCCACATACTAGACGCTGAGTATCCCCCTGTATATTTTCCAGAGGCATCGTACATTTTCCAATACATAGATCGGGATTCTTTGACCTTCATAACAATATTGACTCGGAGTTTAAAAGGTATATAGAAATAAAATGAATCACTATGTGAAACTATATCTTTCCTATCTCTTCCCACTCCGAACGACTTCCCCTCACGTAGTCCTTATTCCTGTTCCAGTAATCGAAATCCTCAAACCTCATGTACGACTCAAAGACCACCTTTCCCTAAAAGTTCACCTGCTTGACCATGTAACCTGAGCCCTCTTCCGGTTCTATATCACAAAGGTAGAAGTCGTGATATTTCTTTCTCTTTTCCATCTCTCACCCCTTCTTCTTTCCACAGCAGTCCTTGTACTTAAGTCCCGAACCACAAGGGCAGGGAGCTGTAGGGAAGATTGCTATTGAAGCTGTTGTGATAGGAGCTACCTTTCCGTTCTTAACGGGATAAATCGGTA
>JAILEL010000462.1 GCA_024687845.1 Eubacterium sp. | reverse complement strand
TGATACATTCTTATTTAGAGATAGATGCGAAATATATTTATACCTATAACAACGGGCATTTAGAGATTTCAAAAGCAAGAAGAAACGGACCGAAAAAGCTGCTTTTTTCTGCAGAGCTTGATTCCCTGGAGGTTATGGGCAAAGACACCGGCAGGCTCTTAGTGAGTGATATTTACAAGAAAACCCTGAAAAATACATATACAGAGATGGAATTTTACGGAGGAAATCCTGATGGCAGCAGAAGAGAAACTTATAAGGCACGGTTCAATATTGATGGAAAATTCATAAGCATTCTATTCAGCCCTTCGGAAGACCTTATTAACGTCATTACAAGACAGTACCCCGATAAGGTGTTTAGCGAGGAAAAATAAATAAATATTACTGAGGAAGGTGTTACATTACCTAGTGTTTCTTATATAGTAGATCGTGCTAATACTTATGGACAAAGATAATAAAATATCACAAATATAAGACAAGGGGGGTTCATTTTGAACCCCTTTTTGCGTCTTAGGGGGTTCATTTTGAACCCCCAACACGTGTTCGGGGGTTCACTTTTGAGTAGTTTTTTTTCTGGGATTTGTACTACGTTTTTACTACTTTTGAAAACTGTAATATGCCAAGTTATGCCAGGTTTTGCGATTTTCGCACATTTTCTGTAAAATAGATGCGTTATTACATGTTTGGCAAAAAGGCGCATAACACGGCATACTTTGCCATTTGGGAAAGGTTTTTTAAATGATAAAGATACTATTCATCTGCTGGGGCACAGACATTAAACAACAGCTGAAAGCCTTGTAAATACTGGGGTTGCGAAGGTGCAAGTTGAATTTTTGCACCCGATTTGCACCTTATGAAAAAGAACGATTTTTGATCGAAACTATTAATCTTTTTTCAGCTCCGATATGATAAGATTCATCAACTTTTAAAGTCAAATATACCAAAATACATATAGCAAATGTATTACGGTCTACAATTCAACATAGATGAAGAATTGACTTTCACGCTTGGTTTGCGTATGATATCAAGCAGGAAAGTCAATTTGTTTTATACAGGAAGTTGCCATGAACGATTCACAATTAATTATGGAATTGGCAAAACAGAATAATGGTGTGATTACAACGGCTATGGTAGTAGCAACAGGGTGTTCTCGTGGCAGCCTAAAGTATCTGGCCGATAAGGGCATGCTGGAGAAATCCTCCAGAGGAGTTTATACATTGCCGGAGGTATGGGATGACGAGTTTGTCAATCTTCAGGGAAGATATAAACGCGGTGTGTTTTCGCTTGAAACAGCTTTGTTTTTATTGGATCTTTCGGATAGAACACCAAATAGATATCATATGACATTTCCCGGGACATATAATCTTTCATCTCCTAAAGCGGAAGGCGTTATGTGTAGCGGAGCAAAGGAACCTTTCTATAGCATGGGAATTACGGAAGTGAAAACTCCCGGAGGAAATATAGTAAAGGCATATAATGCCGAAAGGACACTTTGTGATATTTTGCGTCCAAGGAATCATGTGGACGTTCAGATTGTTACCGATGCATTTAAAAGATATGCCGGACGTAAAGAGAAGAACATTCCATTATTGTCGGAATATGCGGGGATGTTTAAAGTTGAAAAACGACTTAGATCATACCTGGAGGTTTTATTATGAATAATGCCATGCAGTTAAAAGCTCTTATAAAAAATATGGCAAAAGAAAAGAACATAGCGGCTCAGCTTGTGCTGCAGAACTATATGTTAGAGCGATTCCTTGAAAGGGTTTCTTTGTCGGATTATAAAGATAAGTACATTATAAAAGGCGGGTTCCTTATTTCTTCTATGGTGGGGTTATCATCTAGAGCAACAATGGATATGGATGCCACTATAAAAGGATATCCGGTTAATGAAGACTCTATTAGGAAGATGATTGATGATATCATAGTGGTTCATATTGATGATGACATATCGTTTGAACTTAAGAGTGTAGGTGAAATCCGTGAGGGAGATGAATACACAGGCTTTCGAGTTGCGCTGTCAGCGAATTATCAGCCGATGGCTGTCCCACTTAAGCTTGATATTACAACCGGGGATAAAATAACTCCTAAGGAAATAAAATATGAATATAAGTTAATGATGGAAGATCGAACAATCCGTGTACTTGCGTATAACCTTGAAACCATTCTGGCTGAAAAACTTGAGACGGTCATTTCTAGAGGTGATCAGAACACGAGACCGAGAGATTATTACGATATTTATATTTTAACCGGACTTCAGGAGAAAAATATTGATATGGACTCACTTTCTTTGGCTATAGGTAATACAGCAAAGAAAAGGGCTAGCACGGATGTTATCAAAGACTATAAAAGTATCATGGAGACGGTGAAAAACAGTGATGTGATGATACAACGATGGAACGATTATCGGAAAGATTTTGATTATGCTCAAGGTATAGAGTTTAATGAAACCTGCGAAGCTGTTGTTAAGATAATGGATAGTTTATAAGATTTTTAACTTCCAGGATAACTTACGAGAGGAAAATATCTATGAATGATTTTGAGATTAGAGAAGTGCATATAGAAGATGCAGAAAGACTTGTTGAGATTTATTCATATTATGTGTTAAATACGGCCGTATCATTTGAATATGATTCTCCAAGTGTTGTCGAATTCAAAGAGAGGATTCGCCATACTAAAGAAAAATATCCTTATCTGGTCTGCTTGAAGAATAACAGAATAATCGGATATGTATATGCTGGGCCATATAGCACGAGGAAAGCATATTCCTGGACTGTTAGCACTTCAATCTATATTGATAAAGATTACCGTAGATGCGGAGCGGGTTCTATGCTTTATAAAGCCTTGGAAGAAGAATTAAAGAAACGAGGGATTATTAATCTTCTTGCCGGTGTAGCATATATTGATGAAGAGGATGAGTATCTTTCCCATGATAGTTACAAGTTTCATTTACGTGAAGGGTATTCGGAGGTTGCACATATGAAATCTGTCGGCAAGAAGTTTGGTAGATGGTACGATCTTATGTGGTTTCAAAAGAAGGTGTGAAGATGATCAGTATAATAGAATGCGATGATTATGAAGCTGCCAAGAATCTTATTCTTGATTATTCTAAAATAAAAGGTGCGGAAGCTTGCTTTGTTTCGCTTGATAAAGAACTGTCTGATTTGGAAGGCTTTTATAAAGACGGAGCCTTACTTCTTGGCTATGAGAATGAAAAGCCTATAGCAACTATAGCCATTAAGAAGATTAATGATGATTTGGCCGAGGCTAAGAGATTATATATAGATCCTGAATATAGAGGTAAAGGATATGCCAGGCACATGCTTGACGCAATGCTCGATAAGTGTAGGGAATTAAAGTATAAAGAGGTCAAATTTACCACAAAACCTGAGGTTATGAGTATAGGATATGCACTATATAAGAAAATGGGTTTTGAGGAACTTGAGAACAATGAAGGAACAGTATTAATGCGAATGATGTTGGACACTTTGAACTAATATATTTCAGCATGACGGACTAAGACAAATCGGAACTTGAGGATATGTTTGTATGGATATAGCAACTCATTATGATTTATTGATAGACGAAAATAATGATCCTTTTCGTGACCCGCCTATATTGCAAGAATATATGTGCAAATGGGATGGTGAAGAATTTTGTGAAGCGTTAGAACTTGCCCAATACAAAAAAGTTCTTGAAATTGGTATTGGAACGGGAAGAATAGCTGTTAAGGTTGCTCCCAGATGTATGTATTTAATCGGTATAGATATTTCTCCGAAAACCATTGAGCGAGCAAAAGAGAATCTTAAAGATCACAGCAATATTTCTTTTATCTGCGACGATTTCATTATTCATGAGTTTGGTGAAACATTTGATGTTATATATTCATCGCTCACCATGATGCATTTTAGAGGCAAGGAGCAGGTAATCAAGAAAATTGATGAAATATTAAATACGGGTGGGATTTTTTGCTTATCTATAGATAAGAATCAAAGTAAATACATTGATACAGGAACTCGCAAGGTTGAGATATATCCTGATACGCTTCACAGCATTACATCACTTATAGATAAGACTATGATGTTTGTTTCGAGAGTCATTGAAACAGAAAAAGCATACATAATTGTAAGTAAAAAGTAGTTGGGAAAATATGGATAAAGTTGAAATCAATAATTATGAAGATTTATTAAATGTTCTTGATCGGATAAACGAAAGCATAGACTGGAATAACTTTTATGAGAAAAGAGTAATAAAAGCACCGTTTCTGGTGAATAATATTTTGCCGGATAAGATGATAACGGAATTTGTGAAGGGACATAGTATCATGGATGCCGTGGAATTCGGATGCGGAGAGGGCAGAAATGCAATCTTTCTGGCAAAAAGTGGAATTGATGTAACAGCCATAGATTCTTCTGACATTGCAATCCGTAATGCGAAGGCAAAAACGGAAGATTTGAAGAATGTAACATTGATTTGCAGCGATTTTCTGGCGGTTGATTTTGCAGACCGAAAGTATGACCTTGTACTTGACAGCGGAATGTTTCATCATTTGGCACCACACAGAAGATTGCAGTACAGAGAACTGCTTAAGGGACTTTTGAAAGAAAAC
>JAILEL010000432.1 GCA_024687845.1 Eubacterium sp. | reverse complement strand
ATCTTATCTTCCGGTATCATACTAAAATCAACTTCAAGCGTATATACGATTGGATTTCTGGAGCGTTTGTCACAGATCAGGCTTTCTGCCTGTCGCTCATCTGTCCCCATATAAAAACCATTACCGAAATCACACTGGCCGATTTCTCGTTTATGATTGACCGGCCGGATTTTTCCACTTATCCCGTCTCTGGAACCATGATACAACATGATTTTTTCTCTATTGCTTATGACATTTTTAAGTTCTTCCAAAGTTTTCATATGTTTGCTTACCTCTCTATTACCAGTATAACATATTATTCAACATTATTCAACATTAAGACATCTGAAGACTACTAATGCTTCGAATAAGCGGCTCATTTATCAGTCCCACTATTATTCACAATTATCTCAACGCTCTCTCTTCTTCTATATCCTCTTTCTCCGCACCATCTTCGTCTTTTTCCCACTGAGAAGGCACCTTTACATGACTCAATGCCAAACCATATCGATTTATTTCATCGATTTTAAGAACATTGCCTGTGTCAAGGACATGAACTGACTTTTGACCGTCTTTTTCAACGATCTCACCGTCCCAGAACCCGTTCCTCACATGAAATGTAGTTCCGACAGGAAGCGTCATCAGATCGGCTGCAGGCGCTGAATTCAAACCTGCCCCCAATGTAATACCTGATCAGTTTCCCAAAAGGGTTTTTCTTTACTATCTATCGTTTTCATATTCATCTTTCCTCCTGTTAGCCCCGAAAATATCATCAGAACTCCCTCTCTTCCTCAGAATCTATTCCATCCCGGCTCTGTTCTTTTACCTTTTCGAACCAAGTTTCAACATATCTTTTAATGTCAGATGTCTCGTATTTGTTAGAATTATCGGCTTTAGAATCTTTGCGGAAAGCACACTCCCCGATCATATCATCGCACAGGGCATAGGTGTCTGATATTATCGTAAAACTGTGACCTCCGAAATAAACAGATTCTCCAATTTTATATCCGGAAGATTCCAGATTACTGATTTTCAAAGCGGGGCGAACACCAAACTCCATTCTAACACTGCAGCCATGGCTGCGGACAAAGCCGCTCTCGCCGAACACGCACGCCGCAATTCTATCACGGTCGCTGGGCGAACGGAGCCACCAGTTTTCATCAGCCTTTAAAATCTCTTTATCCAGATTCTTCGCCTCTTTAACGGATAGCAATGTTGCACCCGTAATATATGGCATTATATCCTCTTTCTCTTTATTTTGTGTATCTGCTTCGATGATTGTGTCAGCGTATTTTATTCCATACCACATCTCAACAGGTTCCATTTGATATCCACTATCCAACAATGTTTTCCTGTCAATTAAATCTCCGTGGCCTTTTGAAAGAACAGTGCCATTTTTAATGTATTCCAGTCCCCACTCTTTCATTTCTGCAGGGAAAGTTCTATACATATTGCAGATACTATCGTACTTTTCTTTCGGCATTTTGATCACAACTTCAACCATTTCAGTTTCAGCCATAGTATTAAACCTCACTTTCTATAACTCTCTATCTTTAATATACCTTTTTGGCTTCATATTTTGATTTCAGCCGCATATTTTTAAGATCTTCTAAAAACACTTCATTTGCCTCGCTTACGATATACGCCGGTTCATTATCAAAGAACACAAAATAGTGTTTCTTACCGGTCTTTGGTATTTCGGCACAAAACACGGAAGTATATTGCGTGGTAAACGCCTGTCCTGCCATCATGCCGGGCCTGGAAAATCCTCCTGCCGTATCTCCCCACACCTGCGGAAAACAGGCATATAATTCGAGCCTTGGCATCGTTAAGATGTTCTTAAAACTCTCAGGATAGAGTTTATGCAGGTTCCCAAGACATATCTTTTCCAGTTTTTCCAGATCCGGGTATTTAGACATATTTTTTCTCCCTGTGAATATATGAAAATACTATCAAAAACCAACCTTAATACGGATACTCATACTCAGTCCCGTATGTCCCGTTAAACTCTTCGAGTCGCTTTCAGTCATAATCCTTAAGCATCCGGCAGAAAGACATTATTTCTCTCCATATCTCTGTGATAATACTTATATAATATCGGGAGTTTTTATATTGTTCTGGAATTTCATCATATATGTATTATATGTTGAAATGGGGTTGCTTCTATTTGTTTTATTAACAACTTCTATTGGTCCAATTCTGCTTTCCAAATCCAAATAATCTATACTCGGTTTCTTATTAAGATTTAATGTTTCTAAACATTTTGATAATAGTTCTTCTGTTTTTTTTGTATCAAAAGTTCCATCAATATTATATTTAATTCGTAGTAACGGAATACTGTTTTGCCGGCAAAAATCATTTTTTATCTGGTCATTTTTTTTAAGACTTTCCGAATACCAAGGATCCGTGACTACAAAATGCTGATAACCATCAATTTCAATCAACAGACGAGGAGTGTCGTTTAGAAACAAGCCTATATCAAATCGAAGCAAGTTGCTTTTCGTGGCATTATCTTTTTTTGAAGTGCAACTATATAAGCCATCAAATCTTACCTCGTATTTTAACTTATATTTTGTATCGCCATTTTCCTTTATGTAATTTATAACCATTTGTGTCAATTTTGAAGAAGATTCCGGCACAGTTTCATATAAAGGGGTGTATAATGCTTTATCCTCGTTCATTCCAGTCTTTTTTCTATAATGCATAACTTTAGAGCTAACACCATAATGCGCATACATTTCTCTTCGAGAATTAAATGTAGTTCCGTTTTTATCTATGCATTTTATATTATGGCCTGTCTTACCAGGTTCATTTCTGGGCGTTTTTATTGCCTTTTCAAAAGACCAATTTAGTTCTTTCATCCGACTTGAAACTAACTTAGCATCCACGCCATAATGCTTGTATAATGCATTTTTTGAAGAAAACCATTTTTCAGGGCAAAAAGGATCTTGCACGGGAGTTCCGCCCTTGTCTATCGAGACTGTCAATATCTCTTTTAATGGCATTCCGATTTTTTCTCTTTTTTTATAAACAGAATATGGAATATTATATGCATTAAGCATATCTGTCAAAGTGTTATATTCTTTGCCATTGTGATCTTTAATTGCATAAGGATTCTTTTTAACCTTTAGCGGTTTTGACGGGGCAGTCAAAGCTTCTTTGACTGACCAACCTCTCTTAATCCTCGATAGATAAGTTCCTTTGTTAACGCCATAAGTCTTGCACATTTCTGCAACGCTTGCATATTGTATATTTTTATGATCAAAGCATATATTGCCTACATTTTTATGCATTTCATAACTGCATAAAGGACAGCCCGATTGTTGATTAACACGGTTATTTAGCCTTGTCTGCCATTCGTAACCGCATTTTGCACATGACCACCATACATTTATGTTACTATGTGCTTTAATCTTATCAGGAGATGTTTCGTTTTTAGTCGGATGCCATTCTTTTGCTATGTTAGGAAAGAGAGCGGCAAGTGAATTAGAATCATCAGCGACAACATTCATTCCAATAGATGTTGTAAGCGCTTTTTCCAAATCCCAGCCTTTTTTTTAGGCGATAGTTTAATAAGCCGGCACTTATATTATAAAAATTAGCCATAGCATTTTGAGAAGAAAATTTATTTCCCAAATGATCTTTACATTCTTTAGAATTCCCATTATTTTTCATAGATTCTCCATTAAGACCATTATATTTCTCTTATGCATTATTGCTTAAGATACCACTGAAATCCCGCATCCCACATATCAGGGATTACTCTGTCCTCGAAGCCGTACAGTCCACAGGCCACAAAGGGATGTACTTCAAGAGGGATAGTCTTTATCTTTTCCCCGACATTCGCTGTGACTGCTACATCCAGGGTGTAGGCGCTGGGAGCATTATCCTTATATTGATAGATCATCAGCTTTATCCGTTCCGGATCCGGAAATTCCATTGGTTCACCAAGATAATTCTGGCAAGCCATGACTTCCCCTTTATACACGAATATACGCCATTCGGAGAGGATATTATGTCTTAACCCCACCGAATACAGTGCATCCGGCTCAATGTATAATGACACATTACCATCGTAGAGCAAGCTGTTCCAGCTTTTAAGTTTGTCGATACGCTTTATGAAGTATTTGCTATTTAGCTTATCCTTTGGGATATCGCTGCCCTTAAAAGTGGAGTAATCAGGTCGGTACTGCCTTAACTCCTGCGGAACCTCAACGGGCGGCATATCTTTGCCATACACCGTCCTAAGATATTCTTCGGTCTTCTCGACAGAAGTTATCGGTATCACACGATATTCACGGCTCCTGTATGTCACTGATTTCTCACATGAAGGATTGCCGGTATATACAACACGGTC
>JAILEL010000431.1 GCA_024687845.1 Eubacterium sp. | reverse complement strand
ATTTTCTTTTTATCTGAAACTATGGACTCATTTTCATCCTCATAGGTAGAGTAAAAATATGGAACATAGCTTTCGAACTCGCTGGCGCAGGTATCGATCATTTTGTAGACAGGCTTAATGCCGTATTCTTTACGAAGCTTCCAGATATCGTCCTCGGTATAACCGATAAGTTCGGCAATGTAAGAATCTGAGAAGCCCATTTTCTTAGCCTCGTAGAGGGCTTCCTTACTTAGAACTGCCGCAGGACCATCAGTCTTGGAACTGCTCTTCTGGCCATTTTCAGTCAGTTTCTCCAGTTTTTTCTCGAATTCTACAATATTCTTTATCTTATCCAGGAAGAACATATCAATTCCAGTTATATTTGCTATAACCTGAAGATCTACTCCCAGCCAGATCAGCTGTGAGAGAGCATAGATACGGTCGTCTGTTCCATCCTTTATATAATCAAGAAGCTTCTTTATAGCTTCTTTTCTATTTGCAGGTGCCGGCTTATCTGAAAGATTCTTAACATCAAACTTCTCAAGATGTATATGATTCTTTCCGTCCTCAAGTGAACGGATAGCCTTAAGCAGACTTTCCTCAGCTGTACGGCCAACACTCATAGTTTCACCGGTTGCCTTCATCTGAGTTGACAGTTTATTAGATGCAAGTGTGAACTTGTCAAATGGGAACCTTGGCATTTTAGTAACTACATAATCAAGCGCAGGCTCGAAGCATGCAGGTGTATTTGCCAGATGTATCTCATCCAGATTCATTCCGACTGCTATCTTGGCTGAAACTCTCGCAATTGGATATCCACTTGCCTTTGAAGCAAGGGCTGATGAACGTGAAACTCTTGGATTAACCTCTATAACATAGTAATTAAATGACTGCGGATCCAGAGCAAACTGACAGTTACAGCCACCCTTTACTCCCAACGCTCTAATGATTCTGAGAGCACTGTCACGGAGCATATGATATTCCTTGTTTGTAAGTGTCTGGCTTGGAGCTACAACGATTGAATCGCCGGTGTGAATACCAACAGGATCCAAATTCTCCATGTTACAGACAACAAGAGCTGTATCATTTGCATCCCTCATTACTTCATATTCTATTTCCTTATAGCCTTTGATACTCTTCTCTACCAGAACCTGATGAACAGGAGAAAGAGCGAGTGCATTTTTCATCATCTCGGCCATTTCTTCAGGATTATCTGCAAATCCTCCACCTGTTCCACCAAGGGTAAATGCAGGTCTGAGAATTACTGGATATCCTATTTCTTTAGCTGCCTTCAGTCCTTCCTCAACAGTATATGTGATCTGTGAAGGAACAACTGGTTCACCTAACTTCTCGCAGAGCTCCTTGAACTCTTCTCTGTCTTCGGCACATTTTATACTTGCAGCGTCAGTTCCTAAAAGCTCTATCTCGCACTCCTTCAGAACTCCTTTATCATTTAACTGCATTGCCAGGTTAAGTCCGGTCTGACCACCGATTCCCGGAACGATTGCATCTGGTCTCTCATATCGGCAGATCCTTGCCATATATTCAAGAGTAAGTGGCTCCATGTAAACCTTATCAGCTACCATAGTATCGGTCATTATTGTAGCAGGATTGGAGTTAGCAAGTATTACCTCATAGCCCTCTTCCTTAAGAGCAAGGCAGGCCTGAGTTCCTGCATAGTCAAATTCTGCCGCCTGTCCGATTACAATAGGACCTGATCCAATAACAAGTATTTTATGTATATCACTTCTTTTTGGCATTTTGATTTCCTCTCTTATTGTAGGTTGCTTACAAACCTGTCAAACAAATATGTGCTGTCCTGAGGACCTGGTGCACTCTCCGGATGATACTGTACTGAGAACACCTTTCCATCTTCAGAGCAGAGTCCCTCAACTGTATTATCAAGCAGATTGATATGTGAAACCTTAAGTCCAGTTCCTTCAAGTGAACTGTCATCAACCGCATAGCTGTGGTTCTGACTGGTTATCTCGATTTTTCCGGTTGCTATATCCTTAACCGGATGATTTCCACCTCTATGGCCGAACTTGAGCTTATAGGTATTAGCCCCATATGAAAGTGCTATCAGCTGATGTCCAAGGCAGATTCCAAACATAGGAAGCTGTCCACGAAGTTCTCTCAGAGTTTCGATTACTTCAGGAACATCCTGAGGATCTCCAGGACCATTTGAGATAAACAGTCCGTCCGGATTCATATTCATTATTTCATCAGCTGGTGTGTTATATGGAACAACTGTAACATTGCAGCCATGGCGATTCAGTTCACGGACTATATTCATTTTCATGCCGCAGTCAATCGCCACAACGTTATACTTATGATTTGCTGTTCTTGCATACCATCTCTTCTTGCAGCTACATCTCTTAACTGCATCGGTTCTGAGCTCAGTTTCCTTCAGCTTCTTAATTCCTTCTTCAACCGGAGTATCAATGTCAGTTATCAGAACCTTTCTGGAACCAAAATCTCTGATGCTTCGAACCAGCTTTCTCGTATCTACGCCGTACACACCTGGTACATTTCCATCCTCGAGAAGCTCAGAAAGAGTCCTCGTGAATCTGAAATTCGAAGGCATCTCATTTTCCTCTCTGACTATAAGAGCTCCAAGATTCAACAGCTTCGATTCAAAATCTTCATCTGTTATTCCGTAGTTACCAATCAGTGGATATGACATAACAATCGCCTGATCAGTATAGGAAGGATCAGAAATAATCTCCTGATATCCTGCCATCGATGTGTTAAATACAATCTCGCAGACCACTTCTTTATCTGCGCCAAAACCATAGCCCGGATATACCGACCCATCTTCAAAAATTAGTTTTTTGTTGAAATCACTCATCATTTTTCACCCTTAAAAAAGGGCGCCTCGAGCCCCAAACCCAAAACGCCATTGCTTCACAGTAAAACTATTTATTTTCTAAACCTTTTATAGTATATAACTTTATTTATAAAAGTCAAGACATAAAAAATATTTTTTTATTTATTCGTTACTATTCACCAATAAAAGCTGTATTCTTTGTTCTCCACTGAATAAGTTTAATATCCAACCAGAATCCGTAGATTCCAAAGGTTATTACCGAAAGCAGGAACCACTTGATCCAGTTGCCGAAAAGTCCAACTGCTGTTCCATTAAACTGAAGTCTCTGTCCATTTATAACTGTATGCTTTGCTTCCCAGTTGTAAAGCATTGTATATGACCATGGAAGACAGATTCCCAATGTGATTCCTGTAATGAAAGAGCCTAACAGGATGTATCCAACCAGCTGAGCAAGTCCTCCATCGAAGTATGATTCAACCTGATCACCTGACTCTGTATGAGTATGAGCTATTCTCCATTTCTTAAGCTTGATTCCTACCCAGAAGCTGTAGATACCAAGAGTAACTATAGACAGCAGGAACCATTTGATCCAGTTACCAAAAAGTCCTGTAGCAGTTCCATCAAATGTAAGTCTCTCACCATTAATTACAGTATGCTTTGCCTCCCAGCTATATATCATTGTATAAGCCCATGGGAGACATATTCCCAGCGTAACCGTAGTTATCAGCGCTCCAAGTATTCGATACCCTATGAGCTGAAGCAGCCCACCGTCAAAATACGAATCTTCCATTTTTAGTCCTCCTCATTTTTCACACTCAAATAATTTTAAGTTCATGTCACTTTTTACAGCGTTTATTATACTCAAAGAGGAGGACTTTGCAAAGAGTTTTCTGGTTGAATCCTGTTGCTACTCAATGATAAATCCCATTCTGTTATCGCACTGTTCCTCTTCATTTATTATCATTTCAGTAAAATCTTCAGCCAGAAGCTCTAATTCCATTTCTATATTTTCTTTTTTCTCCTCACCATTTATATTATTTGTATTTCCACCATTTATGTCTTTATTATTATCAGCTTCCGATTCACCTTCTGCATCATCCCCGAAGACTCTTACTGCATAATTCAAAACTGCATCTTCAACAAGGTTTCTGCAGAAACGACCATTTCCCAGCTCTGCTTTACCTGCTGCAGCTTTACAGATATTAAGAATCTTATCCTGTGCTTCTGGGTTGATTGAGAAACCAATTTTTTTAGCCTCAAATTCTACTATCTCTGTCAGTTCCTCAGCTGAATAATCGTTAAAGTTAATAGTAAACGGTACTCGGGATTTAAGACCAGGATTTCTGGAAAAGAATTCTTCCATTTTATCCGGATAGCCTGCAAAAACAACAATCGTCTCCTTACGATGGTTTTCCATTTCCTGAACAATAGTATTTATAGCCTCATCGCCAAACGAATTATTGTTATCATCTACCAGTGAATAAGCCTCATCTATGAAGAGCATTTTACCCTTTGCTTTTTTGAAAACTGACTTAACCAGGTCAGCTGTATGCCCAACATATTTTCCTGCCAGATCAGCTCTCCCAACTTCAACCACGTCATTTTTTGAAAGTATTCCTATATCATATAGTATTCCAGCTAATATTCGAGCAACTGTAGTTTTTGCAGTACCTGGATTACCAGTAAATTGCATATTGAGTGTTGTGTTAAGATTACAACCTTCAGGCATGGCCTTTTTCATTTTTGCATAGGCCGCAATCCTTTTAACCTGTTCTTTAACCTCTGTCAGTCCAATCAGTTCATTCAGCTCTTCCCTATGACTTACAGGTTTCAATCCTTTAACACGATAAAGATAATCTTTCAGCTTACATTTTACCTCTTCGCGTGCTTTACTTCCCAGATTACGGATCTCTCTTAAGTCTTCATCAGATAAATCCATTAGATCTCCCACAGTGTTAATACTTGCTCGTTTAAGGCAATTATATGCACGAACAGATAAATCTAAATCATCAATTGATGCATCTAAATATGTTTTGTCTATTGCCTCATCAGCGGCTTCATCTTTTATGTCATCCTTAGAGATTAATTCGTCTTCAAATTCCCATTCTTCTAAACCGTATCCTTCTCCAAGCATCATTTCTTCATTATCATTATGATCAGTTGCTTTTTTATCGTTAGATTTATTTTTTTCTGCTATTCCCTTCATTTGGACATCTGTATACATTATATTCAGAAAACCCGATATACTATCTGCCAGCATATAATCAGATAAACCTGAAGCCTCTATATCTACCAAACTTACATTATCCCTATCTGACACATTTCTTATTTCTTCAGCTGCCATATGCGGAAATGCCATAGATATTATGGAACGCATTCTAAGTGTCATCTCATTTGGCAGGCTGATCATGATAACACCATGTTTCTGGTTGCCTCCTATAGCTTCGCCAGCAATAATCTGAATTATCGCTCCACTTTCCATTAACATATGAAACATATCAACGAAGTGTTCCTCTGATACGCCAGCTTTATAATCATCTTTATATGAACCTGCTGATCTCCTCACTGATCTGTCGTTCCTCGAACTGAAGTCACTCAAGC
>JAILEL010000410.1 GCA_024687845.1 Eubacterium sp. | reverse complement strand
TTCAAAGAATACTATTGCATATATCATTTTCTAGTTGTAAAATAGATGTCGATTTAACGAGGTTAAGTCGCACAATTAAAGGGGAGCTGAACATGATTCGGCTGAGAACAGGCTGTATTGTCTGGACCCATTACCTGATTTGGATAATGCCAACGTAGGGATTATAATCGCGTTTTGAGCAGATATGTCTACTTGGGCACATCTGCTTTTTGTTTGTATCGAAGATTGTAGTAGAAGGGAGATATAAAAATGCTAGGAAAATGCTTAGAGAATGTTAGAAAGAATGTACCATTAGTGCATAACATTACAAATTACGTGACAGTAAATGATGTGGCCAATGTACTGCTTGCGTGTGGAGGTAGTCCGATTATGTCGGATGAGCCTGAGGATGTTGAGGATATCACAAGTATATGTGGAGGTCTGAACATCAATATTGGAACTCTCAATAAAAACTCAATTGAGGGTATGTTTAGAGCAGGAAGAAAGGCAAATGAATTAGGCCATACACTTCTTCTTGACCCAGTTGGGGCTGGCGCATCTAAGCTTCGTACAGATACAGCAGTTAGTCTGATGGACGAACTTAAATTCACATGTATCAGAGGAAATATTTCTGAGATTAAGACTCTTGCTCTTGGAAGTGGAACTACCAAGGGTGTGGATGCTGATGTTGAGGATGCGGTAACAGATGAAACTCTGGATAATGCGGTAAGATTCATCAAGGATTTTGCTAAGAAGGCAGATGCTATAGTAGCAATAACGGGTGCTATTGACCTTGTAAGCGATGGAGATAAGTGCTTTGTGATTAGAAATGGTCGTCCAGAGATGGGAAAGATTACTGGTACTGGTTGCCAGCTCTCTGGTCTTACAACTGCATTTCTTGTAGCAAATCCAGATAATAAAGTGGAGGCTGTAGCTGCTGCAGTTTGCACTATGGGACTTGCTGGAGAAATAGGCTGGTCCAGAATGCAGGAAGGTGATGGTAATTCTACTTATCGTAACAGAATTATTGATGCTATTTATAATATGGATGCAGAGACACTTGATAAAGGAGCTAAGTATGAAATTAGATAAAAAAGATTTACTTTTATATGCAGTTACAGACCGTCACTGGTTAAATGGCAGAACTCTCTATGAAGTAGTTAAGGAAAGCCTTGATGGAGGTGCAACATTTATACAGCTTAGAGAGAAGAATCTGGATCAGGAACATTTTCTAGAGGAAGCGAAGGAACTTAAGAAACTCTGTGCAGAGTACAAAGTTCCTTTTGTAATAAATGATAATGTAGATATTGCACTTGAGATAGATGCAGACGGAGTACATGTAGGACAAAGTGATATGGAAGCAGGAGATGTACGCGAAAAGCTTGGACCGGATAAAATCATCGGTGTATCAGCCCAGACTGTTGAGCAGGCTATTCTTGCTGAGAAGAGAGGTGCTGATTATCTGGGAGTTGGAGCGGTATTTCCAACTGGTTCAAAGGATGACGCAGTAGAAGTATCTCATGATACGTTGAGAGATATCTGCAAAGCTGTAAGTATACCGGTAATAGCAATAGGTGGAATTACGGTAGATAACACACCGGTTCTTGCAGGTACAGGAATCTGTGGTATCGCTGTTATAAGTGCTATCTATGCACAGGAGAATATTCTGGAAGCTACAAAGAAGTTGAAGGATGTTACTAGTAAGACAGTGTCAGAATAATTGATTGAAACAGAGTATTCTATAAAATGAGGTTGAGATATGATAAGAGGCGTCATATTTGATATTGACGGAGTGGTTCTTGACTCTATGAGTATATGGAATGATCTGGGGGCAAGATACTTGATCAGTCTTGGGGTTGAGCCTGAGGAAGGACTGAATAAAATCCTTTTTTCTATGAGTATGGAGCAGGGAGCTGAGTACCTAAAGAAGCGATATAATTTAGTCAAAACTACTGCTGAAATACTGGAAGGCATTAGTCAGATGCTTCAAGATTTTTATTATATGGAGGTTCCTGCTAAAGCGGGGGCTGAGCAGCTTATGATGTTCCTAAGAGATAAGGGCATTATGATTACAGCAGCTACTTCTAGTCCACGGTCACATATTGAAAAAGCTTTGGAAAGAACAGGACTGCTCAGGTTCTTTGATATCATTTTTACTACAGGTGAGATCGGAATCAGTAAGCATTCTCCAGATATATATAATAAAGCGGCTGAGTTCATGAAACTTAGCGCCGGAGAAGTTCTGGTTCTGGAAGATTCACTTTATGCTCTAAAGACTGCCAAAAGTGCAGGATATAAAACCGTTGGAGTGTATGATAAAGATGGAGAGACTGACCAGGAAGGCGTAAAAGCTACTGGTGACATATATATAACTGAATTAAAGGAATTAGTTAATCGCTGGGATGAACTGCAATAGGTAACAATTTGACTTTTGTTTAATCCCAGATTATTAAAGCGGAGGATTGGGGGCACCACCTTCTACCGCTATATAAAAGTGCTGTAAGGAAAATAACAGAAAGGTAGGTAATGAAAATGAACACAGCATTAACCATAGCTGGAAGTGATTCCAGTGGAGGCGCCGGTATACAAGCAGACCTTAAAACCATGACTGCAAATGGAGTCTATGGGATGAGTGCTATAACTGCACTAACTGCTCAGAATACTACCGGTGTAACAGGAATAATGGATGTAACACCAGAGTTTCTTGAAAAACAGATAGATGCAGTATTTAGTGACATCTTCCCTGATGCCGTTAAGACAGGCATGGTTTCTTCAAGTGAACTGATACATGTTATAGCCGACAAATTAAAAGAGTATAAAGCATCTAATATTGTAGTTGACCCAGTAATGGTTGCAACAAGTGGAGCAAAACTTATAAGTGATGATGCTATCGAAACACTTAAAGAGTGCTTACTTCCACTTGCAACTGTAATAACTCCTAATATTCCAGAGGCAGAGGTTCTATCTGGCATGTCTATAGAATCTGAGGAGGATATGGAGAAGGCAGCAAAGATGATTTTTGAGAAGTATGGATGTGCTGTTCTTTGCAAGGGTGGTCATCAGGTAAATGATGCAAATGATCTTCTTTATAGCTCTAAAGGTCCTGTATGGTTCAAGGGTAAGAGGATTGATAATCCTAATACTCATGGCACGGGTTGTACTCTTTCAAGTGCCATAGCTTCTAATCTTGCTAAAGGTGAATCCCTTGAGAATTCAGTAAAAGCTGCTAAGGACTATATATCCGGAGCATTGGAAGCAATGCTGGATCTGGGAAAAGGAAGTGGCCCACTGGCTCACAACTATATGCTGATTTCGAATGATAAATAAGAATTTCCAGATTCTAATATACCCCTGTGGGAAGTTTTAGTAATAAATAAAGAAAATTGTGAGGAAAAAAATGAATAACGAAAAACAAAAATTTGACGGCTATGCGAGTAAGTATGATGAATGGTTTATGGTAAATGATAATCTTTTTACCAGTGAACTTAGATTATTTAAGAAGGTTTTAGGAGATATTAGTGGAAAGAAGCTTCTTTCTGTTGGATGTGGAAGCGGCCTTTTTGAAAGCTATATTGATTCATCCAATATTGAAGGTATCGAGCCTTCAAAGGATATGGGAGCTATTGCAGAGAAGCGTGGCATAAATATTATAAAATATGGGCTTATAGAAGACGTGGATTTACCTGATGAAACCTATGATATTATATATTTTAATGGAAGCTCAAGTTATATGGATGATCTTGCTTCTGTATATGAGAAGAGCCTTAAGGCCCTTAAAAAGAACGGAAAGCTGATTCTTTTAGATGTACCGAAAGAGAGTGCATTTGGTTTTATGTATCTTTTAGGAAAGAGTCTGAATACCTATGATCATGAATATCTTGAAGGCACTATGCCAGAGCTTCCTTATCCTTTAGCTCTTGCATCATCAGGTGTTTGGCATTCAACTGAGGAAAAGATAGGAGTATTAAAGAAGCTTGGTATTGAGAAGTTTTCCTTCTATCAGACTCTTGTTAAGAATCCTATGTATACAAATGAAGAGCCGGAAGAAGTAATCGAAGGATATAAGAGCGGTGGATATGTAGCAATCATTGCTGAAAAATAAACAAGAGGGAATAAGGGATGTTTTCTGACAGACTATATAATTCAGCTGAGGCACTATGGCTGGAAGCTGCAAATAAAGGTTTTCTGATTGATATGGCGAAGGGTACTCTTGATGAGGAACGTTTCAGAAAATATATGATACAGGATTACTTGTATTTGTTGGATTATTTGGATATACTTAAAAGAACTCTTGAATTATCTCAGGATGAAAATATATCTGAATTCTTACGAAAAACTATAGCTGATACAGAATACGAAGGATGTATAGTTCATGTTGCAAATATGAAAGAACTCGGAGTGACAGAGGCTGATCTAAAGAACAGTGTTAAAGAACAGCCGATTGAAGAGTACCTTGAGTTTATGAATAAACAGCTGGAGGAAGGCGGCCTGGTCACAGGTCTTACTGCACTCCTTCAGTGCTCCTGGAACTATGCATTTCTCGGAGAAAAACTATCTGAAAAGTATTCTGAGGTGTTACCTGATTCGAGGTACAGGTCATGGTTTGAAGCTTACACAAGAGATGACTATATTCAGTCAAATAATAGCTGGATAGAGATGGTAAATAAATGCTGCACAGGAATTAGTGAGGATGAAATAGTACGTCTTTGCAACGTTTTTAGAACTTGTGCTATTTATGAAAATAAATTCTGGGATGTTCTTTATAAATAATCTCACCGAAGCTTCCCTGGTTTTAAGAATAATTATTGCTATGCGGGGGATTTGGGAGAGTATCAAAAAGCTATATGAAAGAAGAGGTTAAGAGATGGAAGAAACTATGAAAGACTTTGAGGCTATGCTGGAGGAATCATACAGTTTGATGGGGGATGGTGTACACGATACAGATACCCTTCTGGCATGGAGAAGAGCAGCAGAGCTGAAGGAATCGCAGGAGAATATAACGGTTACAGTAAATGAAGTGGTAAAGGGAGGCGTTGTTGCCGATTTTGAAGGCATTAGAGCATTTATTCCTATATCTAAGCTTTCTCTTGAAAGGATAGATGACTGTAATTCATTTCTGTATAAGGAAATTGAAGTCAGAGTATTCGAGGCTGATATGGATGCGGATAAACTGATACTGTCAGCTAAGGAGATTCTTAAAGAAAGACAGGAACTCAGCAGAAAGAAGAAACTTTCAGACGTTAAGGTTGGGCAGATCTTTCATGGTACTGTGGCTACAATTAAAGACTACGGTGCATTTATTGACCTTGGGGATGGACTGTCCGGATTAGTTCACATTTCTCAGATATCACATAAAAGGATTAAGCATCCTGGGGTTGCCCTTAAGGAAGGTCAGGAAGTTGATGTTAAGGTTATCGACATTAAAGATGGAAAGATATCTCTTTCAATAAAGGCACTTATTGAGAATCCTGAAGACCTGGAAACAGATGCAGGTGAAATAGTGATTCCTGAATCAGAAGAAATCGGAACATCATTGGGAGACCTTTTAAAAGGAATAAAGCTTGATTAAAAACAAATGAATGATTCTGGCGTGAACCAGAAATCTTAGAATAAGAGCTATTCTGCATTAGTTTTATTAATGTTTAGGTTGGCTCTTATTTTTTTTGTATGAATGTGGTATGATTCCTCTGGCATACAAAATTATAGGGAGAATGAAAATGACTAAAAAGATATATTTTACAAGACATGGAGAAACCTTCTGGAATGTTTCCAATCAAATATGTGGAGCAACTGACATTGGCCTTACTGAAAAAGGTCATAAACAAGCCGAGGAGCTGGGACACTATATAAAGGAAAAGATGGATAAGGGAGAAATTGTTATAGATGAGATAATTGCTTCTCCACTAATGAGAGCATATGATACAGCAAAGCATATATCAGAAATTACTGGAATTTTGCTTAGAACTGACGAAAGGCTGAAAGAGCAGAACTTCGGCAGATACGAAGGAACAGCTAGAAATGGAGAGGAATTCCAGCAGGACAAACAGAATTTTGTAAGATCCTATGATGGAGGAGAATCGATGCTTCGTCTAGCTCAGCGTATATATAATCTTTTGGATGATCTGTCAAAGGATGATAAAATATATCTTCTTGTAGCTCATAATGGAATTGTAAGAAGTGTAAATTCGTATTTTAATGATATGAGTAATGAAGAATACGCAAAATTTGGAATTAAAAATTGCGAATTGAAGGAATATATATTCTGAGCTAACCGTGAATAGTAACTTGTAGCTCTATAAGGCCTAAGCGCTATAAAAAATATAAATTGAAACTAAGATATATTTCTTATATAATAAATGTTAAGATGTGGACTGTCACGAGATATACTGAACAGATGTTACTACCCGTAAAAATCCAGGAGTAAAATGTTCAGATTAGTTCGTGGCTGTTCGTTAGTTAGGAGACAAGATATAATGAATTATAACATTGACACTTTAGTTATGACAGCTATGAGGGATAATAACAAAAAACGTCCGTATCTATATGTTAATCCTATACAAGGAAAACATTACCCCGTTAATCCTATAAAAGTTAAAGAAATGTGCAGCAGTCTGGCAGATAAAATAAACTATCAGTATAAGGGCGAGAAGCTTCTTGTAGTAGGATTTGCAGAGACAGCTACTGGAATAGCTGCTACGATATCCTTATTATTAAAGAATGCTACGTACTTTATTACTACGACCAGAGAGAACTATGAGGGTGAGGATTATTTATATTTTACTGAATCACATAGTCATGCTGTAGATCAAAAGGTGTATTCACGGAATTTTGACAGAGTAATAGATGATGTTGATAGAATAGTGTTTATTGATGATGAGATTACTACAGGTAATACTATCTGCAAACTGATAGAGTGCATAAGAGGCAGCTTTACATTTAAGAATTGCAAATATACTATTGCTTCGATTTTAAATAGTACTCCCCATGACCGGATTAAAGAGCTTCAGCAGATGGGTATAGACTGTGTATATCTATGCAAGATTCCGTATGAATATAAAAACAGACAGGTTAAGAAATGTGATGTTGGCGAGAAAATGATTGATGCCGGTACGCTTGACCTTTCAAAAGAAATAAAGAATAAGTATTATATCAATTCCTCGTTTGATATGAGATTTGCAAACGAGATGTCTGTTATCAGAAAATCAGTTACTGAAGAAAAAAATCAGGTGATTAAAGCTTTTGAAAATGAGATATATTATAATGATTTGAAGAATCTGCTTGTTCTGGGATCAGAAGAATTCATGTATCCGACTATTGAGATTGGTAGTGAAATAGCTGAAAAATATGATATAAATGTAAAAATTCATTCAACTACCAGAAGTCCTATTCTAGTTTCAGATGATCCAAGCTATCCTTTAAAAAGCAGGTATCAGATTAGAAGCATGTATGATGAATATAGAACAACCTATATATATAATCTGACACAGTATGATAGTGTTATACTGTTTACAGAATCAAATCACGATAAGAATTACGATATTATAAGAGCATTAGAGGCAGAAGGAAATACAAATATTTTTGTATTTGAGTGGACAAAAAATGATGAAGAGTAGCTTTAAAAAAGATGACGTTATTTTATTATTAAAAGATATAACCGGCCTGGTTGAGCCGTTACCAACGAAGGAAAGGGAATTACTTATTCAGGGTGGAAAGCATTATTGTGAAATGCTTCCGCTGGAGTACAGACCATCTCAGGATTATGTAAGAATATATAACAGGGCATTGGAGGTTTTCTCGAAGGACACTGCCCTTGCTGTTTCAAGATTAGGACAGATGTTATATCAGAAGCATGGAGACAAGCTTGTTATAGTATCCTTAGCCCGTGCAGGTATTCCTATAGGAATCCTGCTTAAGAGATATATCCGAAACAAATATAATGTGGAAGTTGCGCATTATTCTATATCAATCATCAGAGGAAGAGGAATAGATAATAATGCAATGAAATACATTCTTGCAAGACATGATGCAGCTGATATTCAGTTTGTGGATGGCTGGGTAGGAAAGGGAGCTATTTACAAAGAATTAAAGAAGGAACTGAATAATTATCCCGGAGTTTCTGATGAGTTAGCGGTTCTTTCAGATCCAGCAGGTGTAACTTCTCTTTGTGGAACTTACAAGGATTTTCTTATACCAAGCTCATGCTTAAATAGTACAGTATCAGGACTTATAAGCAGAACCTTCCTTAGAGATGACATTATTGGTGAGAATGATTTCCATGGGGCAGCATATTATGGTGAGTTAAATGCTGAAGACCGTACCTATGAATTTATTGATAGAATAGAAAGTCAATTTCAATATGACATTGATACCGAGCTTGATGATACCCATGTCAGAAATGGTTATGAGGAAGTTCTCGAGATAAAAGAACATTTTAAGATACGTGATATTAACTTTATCAAGCCGGGAATTGGGGAAACAACCAGAGTACTACTTAGAAGAGTTCCATGGAAGGTACTTTTAGATAAAAATCATTTAGATGATCCTCAGCTGGAACACATTGTTCAGCTTGCAAAAGAGAAGAATGTTCCGGTTGAAAGCTACAGTTTAAAAAATTATAAATGCTGTGGAATAATATCAGATATGGGAGATATATAACTGTTCTGAGTTAATTGTACAGTTACTAAAAAAATCTATTGACACTCTACATAATGAAAGAGTAGAATAGGTGGCGAATTAAATAAGATTAAGGCAAAGGCGCTTTGAGTTTTCGGGCTCAAAGTGTCTTTTTGTTTATGCGATAGAAATAGTAACTCAGAAGTAGCAATGTTAAATAGTAAAGTAAATATTGTAGTAGAAAAGAGGTTTTATCATGTGTGATGATTATCAGGGCTTTGATAAGCTGCATGAGGAGTGCGGGGTTTTTGGAATCTATTCTTTTAGTGGCAGGGAGATTGCCAGTGACATTTACTGTGGACTTGTAGCTCTCCAGCACCGTGGACAGGAATCAGCAGGAATAGCAGTTTCTGATACAGAAGGTGAGATGGGCAATCTCAAGATCAAGAAGGGCATGGGTCTTGTGAATGATGTTTTCTGTGAAGCAGATATGCAGAATCTGAAGGGAAATATAGGGGTTGGCCATGTCAGATATTCAACCACTGGAGGAAGCAGACCGGAGAATGCTCAGCCTATCGCAATGAATTATATCAAGGGAAGCCTTGCACTTGTACATAATGGAAATATTGTAAATGCCGCTGAACTAAAAGAAGAACAGATGTTCCGGGGGCTGGCACATTATACTACCTCCGATACTGAGGTGCTGGCATATGAAATAATAGGCGAGAGAGTTAAGACAGGAACTATTGAGGATGCAATAAAGTCTGCAGCTGCAAAGCTGAAGGGTGGTTATGCTGTGGTTGTAATGAGTCCAAGAAAGTTAGTTGGTATTCGTGACATATATGGAATAAAGCCGCTTATTTTAGGAAAGAAGGATGAGGACTATATCCTTGCATCAGAGAGTGCTGCTATTATTTCGGTTGGAGGAGAGATTATAAGGGATATCGAGCCTGGAGAGATTATTTCCATCACCCAGAAAGGAGTTTTCTCAGATAGAAGTCTCTGTCAGGAAAAGCGGGCTCACTGCATCTTTGAATATATTTATTTTGCGAGAAATGATTCGGTTATGGATGGAATTGAGATTCATGATGCGAGAGTTAATGCAGGAAGGGCACTGGCAAGAAAGAAAAAGGTGGAAGCGGATATAGTTGTTGGTGTTCCGGATTCGGGCCTCGCAGCAGCGGAGGGATACGCAATGGAATCGGGCATTCCGTTTGCGCTTGCATTTCACAAAAACAGCTATATAGGGCGCAGCTTTATCAAGCCAACTGATAAGGAACGACGTAATGCAGTTCATATGAAGCTGAGTGTCCTGAATAATGTTGTAAAGGATAAGAGCATAGTTATTATTGATGATTCGATAGTTCGTGGTACTACTATGAAGCAGCTGATTGAAATGCTCCGCTCGGCAGGAGCTAAGGCTGTACATGTAAGAATCAGCTCGCCACCATTTCTTTATCCCTGCTTTTATGGTACAGATGTTCCAACTTCTAAGCAACTTATTGCATCGCATCATTCAACTGAAGAAGTTCGCAGGAATATAGGAGCAGATTCATTGGAATATCTTAGTATAGAGGATTTTTCAAGTATGGTCGGTAATCTTCCCCTCTGCACAGCATGTTTCTCTAATGATTATCCCGTGTAAATATTTATCAGTCAAAGGTTTATATTCATGGTTTATGAAGAATAAACCTTTGACTAGTGATTATTAAGATAATAAAGTAAAAATAATACTTGACTTTTTAAAATAAAGTAATATACTAACAATAGTTTTGAATATTTATGAAATAAAAGCAAAGGCGCTTTGAACTCAGGTTCAGAGCGCCTTTTTGACTTCCTCTAAGAGAGAGAAGCTGGTTGATTAGGTGTCGTAAGGAGGACAGATTGATGAATCAAGCACTTGAAGAATTAAGACGAAAAGGATTATATGATGATTCATTTGAGCATGACAACTGTGGAATTGGCGCGATAGTTCAGATGGATGGAGTGAAGAGTCACGCTCTTGTCAGAGATGCGCTTAGCATCGTAGAAAATCTTGAGCATAGAGCCGGAAAGGATGCTGAGGGAAAAACTGGTGACGGTGTTGGTATCCTTACCCAGATTCCTCATAGATTCTTTAAGAAAATCATGGCTGAAAAAGGAGTAGAGCTTGGAGCAGAGAGAAGCTACGGAGTTGGTATGTTTTTCTTTCCTCAGGATGATCTTGAGAGAAGACAGGCAAAAAATATGTTTGAAACCATAGTCAAGAAAAGCGGGGCAAAGCTTCTTGGCTGGAGACAGGTAAGTATAAGTCCTGATGTTCTTGGAAGTAAAGCAAGGGAATGCATGCCTGACATTCAGCAGGCATTTATAGAGAAGCCTCAGAATCTTTCCGGAATAAAAGAATCTGATGGTAAAGAAAATGAAGATCTGTCTTTTGATCGTATGCTTTATATCATTAGAAGAGAGTTTGAACAGTGCTGTGTAAGTACATACATTCCTTCACTTTCCTGCCGAACTATAGTATATAAGGGGATGTTCCTGGTCGGACAGCTTAGAACATTTTTCCTTGATCTTTGTGACGTGGATTATGAATCTGCAATAGCCATGGTTCATTCAAGGTTTTCAACCAATACTAACCCAAGCTGGAACAGAGCTCATCCTAACCGTCTGATGGTGCATAATGGTGAGATTAATACAATTAAGGGAAATGCAGATAAGATGCTTGCACGTGAGGAAACGATGCATTCAGATTCATTTAACGAAGAAGATATGACAAAGGTACTGCCGGTTATCTCATCAAGTGGTTCTGATTCCGCAATGTTGGATAATACATTGGAATTCCTTATGATGAGTGGCATGAATCTTCCACTTGCAGCAAGTGTCCTGATTCCTGAACCTTGGGCACATAATGATACTCTAAGTCAGGAAGAGAGAGACTTTTATCAGTATTATGCAACAATGATGGAGCCTTGGGATGGACCTGCATCGATAGTATTTTCAGATGGTGATGTAATGGGGGCAATCCTTGACAGAAATGGACTCAGACCTTCCCGTTATGTGATTATGGATGACAATAGACTTATTCTTGCTTCAGAGGTTGGTGTATTGCCGCTGGATGAGAGTCACATTGTAAAGAAAGACAGACTCTATCCAGGAAAGCTCCTTCTTGTAGATACAAAAGAAGGATGCTTCTATTCGGATCAGGAAATTAAGGAGAGATATGCACATCGTAATCCATTTGGTGAGTGGCTGGATATGAGCCTTCTTGAACTGAAGGATGTGAAGATTCCTAATGAAAAGGTTCCAGAAATAACAGGAGAGACAAGACAGAAGCTGCAGAAAGCATTTGGTTATACCTATGAGAATTATCATGAAGGTATCCTGAATATGGCACTCAACAGATCAGAACAGATAGGCTCTATGGGTGTGGATACACCTATCGCAGCACTTTCAGAAACTTATCAGCCACTGTTCTACTACTTTAAACAACTCTTTGCTCAGGTTACGAATCCTCCTATAGATGCAGAGCGTGAGAAGATAGTTACTTCAAGAACTGTGTATGTTGGTAAAAATGGTAATTTGCTTGAGGAAAGCCCGGAAAACTGTCATGTGCTGAGAATCCATAATCCTATACTTACAGACCTGGATATGCTCAAGCTGAAGAATTTGGATCGTGAGGGCATTAAGGCTGCAACAGTATCTATTCTTTACTACAAGAGTACTCCAATGAAGCGTGTGCTTTCACATCTTTTTGTTGAAGTTGATAAGGCTTATCGTCAGGGTGCTAATATACTGATACTGTCTGACAGAGGTGTGGATGAAAACCATGTAGCTATTCCATCGCTGCTTGCTGTTGCTGCTGTACATAAGCATCTTGTAGAAACAAGAAAATGTACCGCAATGTCTCTGATCCTTGAGTCAGGTGAGCCTCGTGAGGTACATCATTTTGCAACATTATTAGGATATGGTGCATCTGCAGTTAATCCGTATCTGGCACATGCAACCATAAATGAATTGATAGAGGATGAGCTACTGGATAAGGATTATTATGCTGCTGTAGAAGACTATGATGAAGCGGTAATAAGTGGAATAGTTAAGATTGCATCAAAGATGGGAATTTCAACTATAAGATCCTATCAGGGAAGCAAGATGTTTGAAGCAATCGGTATATCTGAGAAAGTAATAGAAGAATATTTTACAGGTACAGTAAGTCGTGTAGGAGGAATAAGTCTTGAGGACATAGAGAAGGCAGTAGATGCTCAGCATAGTAAGGCCTTTGATCCATTGGGACTTCCGGTGAATCTGGAGTTTACAGCTACCGGAAGACATAAATTCCGTGCACAAGGTGAGAATCACAGATATAATCCTCAGACCATTCATATGCTTCAGCTCTCAACGAGAGAAGGAAACTACGAAAAGTTTAAAGAATATACCAAAATGGTTGATAATGAGAAGACTGGATATCTCAGAAGCCTTATGGATTTCAAATTCCCTGAAAAAGGAGTTCCACTTGAGGAGGTTGAATCTGAAGAGTCAATCATGATGAGATTCAAGACGGGCGCTATGTCTTATGGTTCTATATCAGAAGAAGCTCATCAGACTCTGGCTATAGCAATGAATCACATACATGGCAAGTCTAATAGTGGTGAAGGTGGAGAAAGCGATGAGAGAATAGCATCTGCCGGAACAGATAATGACAGAAGTTCATCTATTAAACAGGTTGCAAGTGGAAGATTCGGAGTAACAAGCAAATATCTTGTAAGTGCAAGAGAGATTCAGATCAAGATGGCACAGGGAGCTAAACCAGGTGAAGGAGGACATCTTCCTGGCAAGAAGGTTTATCCATGGATTGCTAAAACACGTCATTCAACACCGGGTGTAAGCCTTATATCTCCACCACCACATCATGACATTTATTCTATCGAAGATCTGGCTCAGCTGATATATGACCTTAAATGTTCCAACAAGCAGGCTAGAATATCGGTAAAACTGGTTTCTGAAGCGGGGGTAGGAACTGTTGCAGCGGGTGTTGCCAAGGCGGGAGCTCAGGTAATACTTGTGTCAGGATATGATGGAGGAACAGGTGCAGCACCACTTAGTTCTATCCATAATGCAGGACTTCCATGGGAAATGGGACTTGCTGAAACTCATCAGACTCTGCTTTTAAATGGACTCAGAAATCAGGTGGTAGTAGAGACAGATGGAAAGCTGATGAGCGGAAGAGACGTAGCTATAGCTGCCATACTTGGAGCGGAAGAATATGGATTTGCAACGGCACCACTTGTAACAATGGGCTGTGTAATGATGAGAGTCTGTCAGAATGATACCTGTCCAATGGGTGTTGCTACTCAGAATCCTGAGCTTAGAAAACGCTTCAGAGGTAAGCCTGAGTATGTAGAAAACTTTATGTACTTTATAGCAAAAGAGCTACGTGAATATATGGCGAAGTTAGGTGTAAGAACTATCTCTGAACTGGTAGGAAGAACAGACCTGCTTAAAGTCAGAGACGGACTGACAGATGCTGAGGCAGAGATTGATCTCAGCAAGATTCTGACTGATATGTCAGGCGTTGATAGAAGTCTTCAGACCTTCCATGCTGATAAAGCTTTTGATTTTAAACTAGGTGATACAAAGGATGAGAAGGTGCTCATCAATAAGCTTACTAAGTTTATAAAGGCAATTAAAAGTGATGATAAATCTTCAAAAGCCAGGAGCGTTGGAATGGATATTACATTATCTAATACTGACCGTGCATTTGGAACTCTTCTTGGAGCGGAGATAACAAGAGCATCAGCTGAAGGGCTTCCTGCAGACAGCTTTGTAGTTAATTGTTCTGGAGCAGGTGGACAGAGCTTTGGTGCATTTATACCAGCCGGACTTACACTTAATCTTATCGGCGATAGTAACGATTACTTTGGTAAGGGACTATCAGGTGGTAAGCTGATCGTTCATGCTCCGGAAAATGCAGGATATGATGCAGAGGAGAATATTATCATAGGAAATGTAGCGCTTTACGGTGCAACCTCTGGTGAAGCTTATATTGCTGGTGTTGCAGGTGAGAGATTCTGCGTAAGAAATTCCGGTGCATCAGCAGTTGTCGAAGGTGTTGGAGAGCATGGATGTGAATACATGACAGGTGGATGTGCAGTAATTCTCGGACCTACAGGTAAGAATTTTGCTGCAGGAATGAGCGGTGGAGTAGCCTATGTACTTGATGAGGAGAACAGGCTCTATAGAAATCTTAATAAGCAGCTGGTTCTTATGGAAAAAATCGAATCAAAGAACGATAGAGAGAAACTTCGTGAGATGATTGAGAAACATGTGCAGTATACAGGCTCTAAGAAGGGGCAGAGAATACTTGATAATTTTGAAGAATACGTTGGTAAGTTTAAGAAGATAATTCCGAACGATTATAAGAAAATGCTGCATCTCACAGCTAAGTTTGAAGAGCAGGGTATGGAACATGAACAGGCTCAGATTGAGGCATTCACGAAGCTTGTCGGATAAGGAGTAATCCTGAACTGAGCAAAAGATTTAATATATTGATAAAAGGATAAGCGTATGGGAAATGTAAAAGGATTTTTAGAATATGATAGAGTTGATGCTCCTATAGTGCCAGAACAAGAAAGAATAAAGTGCTTCGATGAGTTTCATGGCAGATTATCACCTGAGGAGCAGCAGAAGCAGGCTGCAAGGTGTATGAACTGTGGTGTCCCATTTTGTCAGGCAGGTATGATGATAGCCGGGATGGCATCAGGTTGTCCATTGCATAATCTTGTCCCAGATCTAAATGCACTTGTTGAGGGTGGTAATCTTGAACTTGCGTTCAGACGGTTGTCTATCACACACAGCTTCCCTGAATTTACTTCTAGAGTGTGTCCTGCCCTCTGCGAGAAGGCGTGTACCTGTGGATATCATCAGGAGGCTGTATCAACAAAAGAAAATGAAAAGGCTGTTATTGAATATGCCTTTGAGAATGATCTTGTAAAGGAAACTACTGCAAAGGTGAGAACAGGAAAGAAGGTGGCTATTGTTGGAAGTGGACCTTCAGGACTTGCAGCAGCTCAGCTGCTCAACAGCCGGGGGCATTCAGTAACAGTTTTCGAGAGGAGTGACCGCATCGGAGGTCTGCTTCGTTATGGAATCCCCAATATGAAGCTGGATAAGTCTGTAATCGATAGAAGGATTAAACTCATGGAGGAAGCGGGCATTGAGTTTAGAACCAGTGTAAACGTATGTGGCAGCAAGAAAATCGATTCAGCTGGACCTAAGGCGAAGTTTACAGATAAGGTTGAGTATATTTCTGCGGATAAGCTGCGTGCAGAATATGATGCAGTAGTCCTTGCATGTGGTGCATCGAATCCAAGAGACATAAATGCCCCAGGCAGGGATACTAATGGAATATATTATGCCGTGGATTTCCTGGGAAGAGTGACGAAGACTTTACTAGATAGTGATTTTGATCTGGTAAATGAATTAAAGCAGGATTTAAAAATTAGTAAATACGATGTGATTAATGAAGTCAGAAATAAGGACGTTATTGTTATAGGTGGCGGTGATACAGGAAATGACTGTGTTGGTACCTGTATCAGACTGGGGGCAAAGTCAGTTACCCAGCTGGAGATGATGCCATGTCCACCAGATAGCCGGCTGGCTTCGAATCCGTGGCCGGAGTGGCCTCGCGTGCTGAAAACTGACTATGGCCAGGAAGAGGCTATATATAAGTTTGGTTCGGATCCACGAATATATAAAACTACGGTGAAAGAGTTTATCTCAGAAGAAGTAGAGATATCTGATGCAAAGAATTCAGATAATAAGGGAAAAACTTCTTCAAAAAAGGTGAAACGACTTAAAGAAGTAGTTCTAGTTTCGCTCGAGTCCAAAAAGGATGAAAAAACCGGTAGAATGATGATGGTTCCGATAGAGGGTACTGAAAGAACAGTCCCAGCCCAACTTGTTCTGATTGCAGCAGGCTTTCTTGGCAGCGAGAGCTACGTGACGGATGGATTCGGAGTAGAGCTTGACTTAAGGACAAATGTTAAGACAGCTCCCGGCTCATATGCCGCATTTATATCCAATTCTGATAAAGAATCAAAGGGCTGTAAAATATATACTGCAGGAGACATGCATCGTGGCCAGTCTCTTGTAGTATGGGCTATCTCAGAAGGCAGAAATGCCGCTCGTGAAGTCGACCTTGACCTGATGGGTTACACTAATCTGTAATCAGCTGGGTGCTATTGATGTTGCTTTGATGTTCAAAAGTGTTATATAATAGCAAGTAGCTGATTATATGTGGTGGTATGGGAGACCAAGTTTATGAAGAAATGGATAATATCGTTTATAATAGCAGCGATTATTATTGCTTCAATGTTTATAGCAGTTCCTAAGGGCGCCCGTGTCAAAGAAATGGCCAGTGATAATAGCTATAGCTGGGACACGGAAATAGGAAGATATCAGAGAGATGCAACCACTAGTTTTACAAAGGTTTCTAAAATTAATGGCGGTGTTTCGCTCAGATGGGAACAGCAGATAGAAGCTGAGGGGTATCAGATAGAGTATAGTCTCTCTTCTGATTTTAAGACTTCTCAGAATATAAACATCGATAGCTATGAGCAGATCGCTTTAAATGTTACGTCTCTTAAGCCATATAGACAATATTATTTCAGAATACGTACCTACAAAAAATATAAGGGAAGGTTGATATATTCTGACTGGTCCAAGACAAGAGCAGGCAGAGCGATACCGGCAAAAGAACTATAAAAAATTTGAAGTTAAAAAAGATTAAAATGTGTATTGACAAATGAAAAAACATGAGTATAATACAGAATCATGAAGGACAACGGCGTCTTAGAGATTATCTCTGAGGCGTCTTTTCTTTTTTAAGAATATCTGTCAAGTGGCAGATGAAAAGCGCGCGAATAAAAAAAGTAACTATATGATTTTATGAACAATGGCGTTCTGGGTTGAATGAATTTTCGGCTTGGGGCGCCATTTATTTTTTTGAAAAGTAACAAAGAAGATAAAGTAACAGAATTATTGTTACATAGGGAGGAAGAGGAAAATGACTGAAGAAATTATAAGTGCAATAAATGGAGAAATATTTGCGGTATGGTTCCTTATCGGTGCCGCATTGGTATTCTGGATGCAGGCTGGATTCGCCATGGTTGAGTCGGGCTTTGCAAGAGCGAAGAACGCTGGTAACATTCTTATGAAAAACCTGATGGATTTTTGTATCGGATGTTGTGTATTTATTCTTATCGGATTTAGTTTTCTGCTTGGCGAAGACTTCTGTGGTTTCATAGGAAAGCCTGGATTTGATATTATGACTTCATATCAGGACTTTGACTGGTCGAACTTCGTATTCAATCTTGTGTTCTGTGCAACTACAGCAACAATCGTTTCAGGAGCTATGGCAGAGAGAACAAAGTTCCTTAGCTACTGTGTATATTCAGGAATTATATCAGCACTTGTTTATCCGATTGAAGCACACTGGATCTGGGGCGGCGGCTGGCTTGCTCAGTTAGGATTCCATGATTTCGCAGGTTCCTGTGCAATCCATATGGTTGGTGGTATCTCAGCACTTATCGGTGCAAAAATGGTTGGCCCTCGTATAGGTAAATTCGAAAAAGATGCAAGTGGAAAGATTACAAAGGTAAATGCTTTCCCTGGTCACAATATAGTAATTGGTGCTCTTGGAGTATTCATTCTCTGGTTTGGATGGTATGGTTTTAACGGTGCAGCTTGTACAACAAAAGAACAGCTTGCTTCAGTATTCTTAACAACTACAATTGCTCCTTCAGTTGCAACAGTAGTATGTATGATTTTTACCTGGGTTAAATATGGTAAGCCTGATGTTTCAATGTGTCTCAACGCTTCACTTGCAGGCCTTGTTGCAATAACAGCTCCTTGTGACGTAACTGATGCACTTGGTTCAGTAATAATCGGTGCAGTTGCAGGACTTCTCGTAGTATTTGGAGTATGGCTTCTTGATTTCAAGCTTCACATCGACGATCCTGTTGGTGCTGTAGCAGTACACATGATGAACGGTATCTGGGGAACAATAGCAACAGGACTTTTCGCAACTACAACAGCTCCTGGAAATGACAGTGTTGTTGGTCTTTTCTACGGTGGTGGATTCCATCAGTTAGGAATTCAGCTTCTCGGTTTTGCAGCTGTAGCATGTTGGACTTTAGTGACAATGATAATCGTATTCTTAGTAATAAAGGCAATCTTCGGTCTTAGAGTTTCTGAGGAAGAGGAGCTTGAAGGTCTTGATTCAACAGAACATGGTCTGGCATCAGCTTACTCAGGATTCAGTATCGTAGATATGTCAAGTGCAATGATGATTGAAAATGAAAATACAAGTCTTGGTTCTGATGATTATGAAGAAGCAAGCGAGGCAAAGAAGAATGCTTCAGTACCAGTGGTTAATGCAGCAGCAGAGATGGCAAAGGCAGGCGTTGTTACAGATACAGGTATCAATAAAGTAGTTATCATCACAAAGCTTTCAAGATATGACAAGATCAAGAAGGCACTCAATGCACTCGGTGTTACTGGTATTACAGTAACTCAGGTAAGTGGTTGCGGTATCCAGAAGGGTGCCGGAGAGAAGTACCGTGGAGTTGAGATGGACGTAACACTTCTTCCAAAGATAAAGCTTGAAGTAGTAGTAAGTAAGATTCCAGTAGATAGTGTAATTGAAACAGCTAAGAAGACACTTTACACTGGTAAGATCGGTGATGGTAAGATCTTCGTATATCCGGTAAGCAGAGTAGTAAAGATCAGAACCGGCGAAGAAAACTATGATGCGCTTCAGGACGTAGAGTAATCAAATTTTATAAACCCAACTAAACTTTCCTATTGACTTTTAAAAATAAAGTTATATACTATAATTTGTTTAGAAAATTTATAGTTTATGATTAGGAAAGCAAAGGCGCTTCGAGTATACAGCTCGAAGTGCCTTTTATAGTTTTGAGAAACTGCTGATGGTAAGGATTTAAAGAATGGTAAAGGATTTGGAGGATTAAAAAAGTGGCAAAGTTTATTTTCGTGACAGGTGGTGTTGTATCAGGTTTAGGAAAGGGCATTACAGCTGCGTCTCTTGGGCGTCTGCTCAAGGCTAGAGGTCTTAAGGTTGCAGCACAGAAGCTTGACCCTTATATAAATGTAGATCCGGGAACAATGAGCCCATATCAGCATGGCGAGGTATATGTTACTGAGGATGGTGCCGAGACAGACCTTGATCTTGGACATTATGAGAGATTTATAGATGAGAATTTGAATAAATATTCGAATCTTACCTCTGGAAAGGTTTACTGGAATGTCCTGAATAAGGAACGTCGTGGAGAGTATCTGGGCTCAACTGTTCAGGTAATTCCACATATTACCAATGAGATTAAGGAATTCGTATATAGAGTGGGAAATGAATCGGATGCCGATGTAGTTATTACTGAGATTGGTGGAACCATTGGAGATATCGAATCACAACCATTTATTGAAGCTGTAAGACAGATATCTCTTGAAGTGGGTAAGGAAAATGCTCTCTTTATTCATGTTACACTTGTTCCATTTCTTCGTGGCTCTGATGAGCATAAAACGAAGCCAACTCAGCATTCAGTAAAGGAGCTTCAGGGAATGGGAGTTCGCCCTGATATTATCGTACTTCGTTGTGATGAGCCTCTCGAACAGTCTATATATAAGAAGATATCCATGTTCTGTAATGTTAAGGAAGACTGTGTTATCGAGAACAGAACCCTTCCAAGTCTGTATGAGGCTCCTCTTATGCTAGAGACTGCAGGTCTTGCAAATGTAGTCTGCCGCGAGCTGAGCATAAGAAGTGCGGCACCAGATCTTACAGAATGGAAGAATATGGTTACAAGCATCGAGACAATGGATAAGGAGATCACAATTGGATTAGTTGGAAAATATGTACAGCTTCATGATGCATATCTTTCAGTAGCAGAAGCTCTGCGTCATGCAGGCTATTGTTTTGGAACCGATGTGAAGATTGACTGGATTGATTCAGAAGAATTAAATGAATCCAACTACGAAGAAATACTTAGTAAAGTAAATGGAATAATTGTTCCAGGTGGTTTTGGTGACAGAGGAATCGAAGGAATGATACTTGCTGCAAAGTATGCACGAGTAAATAATGTTCCTTATTTTGGCATCTGTCTTGGAATGCAGATTGCAGTTATTGAATATGCGCGAAATGTAGCAGGACTTACTGATGCATGCTCAGGCGAATTCCATGATGCAACAGATATTAAGGTTATAGATTTTATGCCAGGACAGTC
>JAILEL010000380.1 GCA_024687845.1 Eubacterium sp. | reverse complement strand
TGACAGCTTTATAGTCGCATACCGCAAATGTTCCGCCTGGCAGTGGTTTCATACACGGTTTATCGTACTTTTCAAAAGCGTCATACCTCGAATAGGATTTGTTCTGAAACTTTCTGGAATTGAGGACTGCTACTATTTTTTTAGCCTCTTCATTTATTTCATCAATGGATGTATATTTCTTTTCCTTAAGTTTCTCTACAAGATGTGTTTCGAGATATCGCACATGATTCTCCACCGTAGGTTTACCTTTGGGTTTCCTTGGTGGCGGAGGTAATACGATAACATCATAGAAATCTTCCAGATCGGAATAAGCCGACTGAAGTATCAATTCATCTTTCGTATGTTTTGTTACAGCAGCCTTGAGATTATCAGGAATGAGATATTTAGGAGTTGCCCCATAAAACTGTAAAGCATGAACCGTCCCATCGATAAACCGAGGAAGCTTTTCATCAGGAAATATCTCAGCATAAATAAGACTGCTTATACCTAAAGTTGTTACAAATATATGGACTTTCTTGATTTCACCAGTATCCGTATCTACTAAGAGATATGGTTGGTCACCAACCCAGTCTATATATAGTTTTTCACCAGGAACACGTTCGACAGCCATCTTGACATCGGCTTTGCCGTAGTTTTCTTCTACGAATCTGTTATAGAGTTCATAGAACTGAGACTGTTCATAGCCATCAGGATGTTCCTGCTTGTATTCAATCCAACAATAAGCGATATTTACTTTACTGCCTTTGGAATGAATACGGTCATAGTAGAGTTGAAAATCTGGTAAAGGGAGATTTCTCCTCTGAAGATTTTCAGGAGGATAGAACAAAATCTCTACCGAGTGGGGCTCCATAGCCCTAAGTTCATCTAAAGTAAAACCAAAAGCGCTGAACCTATTTAGAATCAACTGAGTAGTACTTGATCCTATATGATATCGTTTCTGGATAACACTAAATGAACAATCATTATGGCGCATTTGAATTACGCCTACAATAGTGTTGTAGTCTTGCATGATTACATGCCTCCTTTCCGTAGTTTATATATTTTTGACTACGAAAAGAACTATAACACTAAATCATGAACGCGTGCCGTTTTTCCGGAAGCGCATGCCGTTTATACCGGAAAGACTGTGCCGTTTAAATCGGAAATACCATGCCGTTTGACCGGAATTTGCAGTATATATGAGAGAAGATGACATTAGAAGAATGGCTCATGACATTTTGGATAAATGTGCCGTTGAGTCTGACTGGATTGAATATAAAAAATCAGATGAGCAGAAAGATAAAATATTAAAAACGGTATGTGCATATAGCAATAATTATATGAATCGAGAGATAGGTCTATTATTTATTGGCGTAGAAGAAGTAAATGATGATAATGAAGGAATTAAAGCTATTCCACTCAGACCTATCTATGGGGTGCCAGAGGGAAAGATTGAACCTATAGAAAACGGATTAAAATCACTTTTAGCCCATATTCATCCTAGACCTAATTATAGATTGATTCAGGATAAAATTGATGGAAAATTCTATATTATTATTGCTGTGGAACCAGGAGCTAATGGTCCATATGAAACAAGTGAAAAGGCAGAAAAGGATAAGAAGATTAATCTAAAAGCAGGAAGATATATACGTATCAGAAGAGACTCAAGAAAACCAAATAACAGAGAAGAATTTGAATTATTAAAGAAATTTGCAGACTTTCATTTTTCTTCTGAATTGAATGAGACCGCTACAATAGATGATTTAAGTTATGAATATATGAAAGAGTATCTGGTTGAAACCAACGCTAAGGACGATATAAAATCCATGCCAAAGCTTGAGATGGCCGAAGCGATGGGGCTCATAGCAAAGAGTGAATATGGAGGATATAGAGCCAAGAATTTCGCTGTGCTTATGTTTGCAGAAGAGCCTCAGAAGTTTATACCGTATGCGAGAGTAGAGGTCATAATGGAGAACAGCGGAACAGATAAGATGACTTCGAAGCAGTTTAATGGGCCTATCTGGATTCAGGCACGTCGAGTAATTGATTATTTCGAAGAATTGATCATGTCTGCTTACACAGTAAGAGAATCGAAAAAAGCAGGGCATAGAATGGTTTATAACTGGCCACTTCAAATGTTTTCCGAGTTGGCAACGAATTGTATTCTTCATAAAGAATATAGTCGAAAAGAGTATATTGGTATTTATGTGTATAAGGATCATATTTCGTTTATTAATCACAATAGACCTGTTCCACCGGTAACTATTGAGGATATGAATAATAATACAGAGTTTAGAGATAGAGTATATCTTAATCCTGAAATTAAAGAAATGTTTTTTGCTTTAGACTTAATTGAGTCATATGGCTCTGGAATACGTCGTGCTAAAAATGCAATGAAGGATAATAATTCTCCAAAGCTTGTATTTGAACCTGATAATGATTTAGATGATTATACTATGGTTACGGCGTATATTAATGAGGAATTTGCGAGAATTCGAGATAAGGAAGATGAACTTCAGACTAACCGCAAAGAAAACCGCAAAGAAAACCACAAAGAAAACCACAAAGAAAAAATAAAATTAGATGAAATCGAGAGCAGAATAATTGATAGAATAAGAATCAAATCCAACATTACTATAAAAGAACTTGCAATCGATCTTAAAATCAGTGAGCAATCAGTTCGTTATAGGTTGGATAAATTGAAAAATCAAAATATTATATATCGTATAGGCTCAACGAAGTCAGGTGAGTGGGTAATTAATGATTATATGATAGAGGATATAGATTTTGATAATTAATAAAGAAACCTCGGAACTTATCAGAAATGTAACAAATTCTGACAAGGAGTTTGAAGAAGAGCATATGATAAACATGGGGTTGGTATAACAAACAATGAAAAAAATCGAAGCTGGGGGATTGGGGGCATGCCCTCAACATGCTGGAGATATGCACATTGAGTGATTTGAACGAAGAGAAAATCGCACAATGTGCATATTTCCGTTGCTTGCAAACTTTCGGACAGTAATTGAAAATCGCTGATTAAATGCGCTGAAATAGAGCAAAAAAAGAGAAATGTGAGATGTAAAATAGCTTATAAATGTAAATATTTTATGCTCAAATATCATTCGTGCCAACTTGGCACGCGGTGTATAATGAGATAGTTCTGATCGAATAGCTAAGTTTATAAGATAATATATATATCCCCCTAAATTTTCATCTTTCGTTCCGTGCAATAATATATACAACAAAGAAAGAGAGACCGGATGAAACCGGTTACGGAAATATAAGATAAAGAATTGAGGAGGACAATACTATGAAGAAAAGAATCATATCATTATTATTAGCAATAATCATCGCAAGTGTTACATTTATGGGAGCTGCCGGATCTAAGGAAGCTCATGCTTGTGGAAATACATGTGCAAATGGACATTGTTGGGACAGTGGAGTTACAGCACCAGGACTCAGAGGAAAACTTCTTGGTACCAAGATATATACATGCAAGAGATGTGGAAAGAAAGTTCGCTGCACAAGTGCAGAGTTTAATGCAAAATATAACGGTGGAACATCAAACTTTAAGAAGACCGGAAAGACAAGTCTTACAAGCATCATTAAGTCAAAGGGCGCTCTTTCAATCAGATGGAGAAAAGGTAAGGACGTAACAGGTTATCAGATTCAGTACAGTCTTTACTCAGACTTCAGATCATTTAAGAACGTAAACGTAAACAACTGCCGCAAGACTACAACTAAGATTGCGGGTCTTAA
>JAILEL010000379.1 GCA_024687845.1 Eubacterium sp. | reverse complement strand
TGTGGCAGGGAAGTTTGTTACTGCAGCCATAAAAAGATAGCTGGCAAATATTCAACTTGTAATTCTAAGCCATTTCTATACGAAGAAATTGAGAATAATGTATATGAGATGCTTTGCAAGACAGTAAGTGATATTAAGAGTCTTGATAATCTTATGGAAGAAAAACTTAGTTCAGAGATTACGGATGTTAGCATTCAAATCTCTGATCTGGAATCTAAAGTAGATATCCTTAAGGCAAGCCGTATAAGAGAGTATGAAATGTATTCTGAAGGAAACATCAGTTCTGAAATATATTTAAAGAACAAATATAAACTTACAAATCAGATTAATGACTGCGAGAATGAGATAGATCGTCTCAGAAAACAGATAGATGATGATAAAGATCTGTCAAAGGAAATAAAGTTAAAAGGCCGGCTGGCAGATAATGTCATGAAAGAGAATAGACTTACTGCTAAGATGGTTTTATCCTTTATAGAAAGCGTATATGTGCATGATAATGATAAATTGGAAATACATTATACCTTTGACGGACTCCTGGAAAAGGCTATGGAACGTAGTAATGTAATGATTAAGAGATTCGAAGGTGAAAAGCATGAATAATGATAATAAGATTTTTGAAATGTATGAAAAGTATAAGCTGGATCTTAAGGATAGGATTATGGCTTTTCATTTGATGGGATATTTAGAAAATTCAAATATAGATATTGGCTCGGCAGAGACGATAGTTACTAAAATGGATAGTGTAAAAAATGACGTTACAGAAAATGACAGTATTACAGATGGTCTTTTGGCAGATAAAAGAAATGTTTTAGAACAGTGCCTCAAATACTATGAAGAGATCTATGCCCAGGACAATGATTTGATGGATAAGATGCTTCACGATGAATATTTGCTTGTGATAAGAGAGTATAGAGAAAAACGCTTGGATAGATTGGTAGATATATTCAGGTGTGTTGAGGAAATTATGAGCTCCAAATGATGATACATAATATTTCAAGAGTGAAAACAAGAGTGCAAAACTTGTAGTGGTTTTGCACTCTTGTTTTTTTTACATTTATTAAATTAAATAAATGGTTTTCTGTACCTTTTACTTGCCAAGGATGCAAATTGCAGGTGGTCAGATATCTTTGTTATTTTGTCCTGTATTTTGTCCTAAGATCTTCTTTAGCATGAGAAAGAAGACTAAGTAAGAATGTTCGTTCTTCTTCAGTGCAATCGGCAAGAATCTCTTTTGCGTCAATATCATATTTTTCCATGAATGCAGGTTGTATATCGCCAAGGATGCAATCTAATGTTGTGCCGAGTTCCTGAGCAATCATCACAAAAGTAGAGAAGGATGCTTTCGATGCACCTCTTTCGATTGCACTAATATATGTTGGTGCGATATCAAGTTTGTTTGCCAGCTGTTCCTGAGTTATTTCTTTTTTCAGACGAGCAATCCTGATGTTTTTACCTATTTTTTTGTAATCAATTATATCATTCATAACGTTCCCCTTTCAGGAAGTATAGCTGCATTATACTATTGCTTGAGATTGAAATAAATAATAAAACTACACTAATAGTAGATGAAACTACACTAATTTTTGTATTTTTTACTATTGTAATTCAACAAAAGATAAATTATAATAAACAGAAAGTGTAGTTTTAAGGACAAAACTATACTAATTTTATTAGTTGGTGGTTTTTATGCCGGAAAATAATGAAAATGTAACGATAAAATATTATTCAGAAGTAAAAAGTACGAAGGTGCATTGGCTATGGAATCCATATATTCCATACGGAAAAATTACATTGATTCAGGGGGATCCTGGAGAGGGAAAGTCATCATTTATATTAAAAGTTGCTGCTGAATTATCTGTAGGTGGCTTCATTCCGGATGGAACTATATCTAGGCGCCCTATGAATATCATTTATCAATGTATGGAAGATAGTGCTGCAGATACCATAATGCCCAGGTTGGAAAACTATGGAGCAGATTTAAGCAGAATGGCTTTTATTATGAAAGAAAATGATATGTACAGTGATTTTGATACGGATTCCTTACTGTATGCTATAAAAGAATCTTCAGCGAGACTTCTGATTATAGATCCGATTCAGTCATTTCTTGGATCAGATACTGATATGAATAATGCGAGAAATGTTCGTTCTTATCTAAATAAACTAGCTATTGTTGCTGAAAAAACAAAATGCGCTGTGGTTCTAATCGGTCATTTAAATAAGAATGAAGGCGGTAAGAGTATATACAGAGGGCTTGGAAGTATTGATTTTGCTGCTATATCCAGAAGTGTTCTGCAAATAGAAAGACTTGGCGAGGACTCTAATGTTCGTGTTATCCGTCATATTAAATCAAGTCTTTCTCAGGAAGGCGGAGCTTTTGGCTTTGAAATTACAGAGAACAATAATATTAATTGGATTGGAACGATTGATGTTGAAGAGGAAAAGGGAAGTATTATTCAGCAGTCATATATTTCATACGGAGAAAAATATAAGAGTGCAATATTACTTCTAAAGAAACTGCTTTCAGAAAGTGATTGTTCATATAAAAAGATAGTTAAGTCAGTAAAGGGATTAATTAGCCTTAGAACACTAAAAACAGCCAAGAAAGATCTAGGTATTATTTCGATTAAAAAAGCAGATGGCTGGTATTGGCATTTGCCTGAAGAAAATGAATTGAGTGATGAATAATGGAGAAAATCAGAGTTGCCGGATATGTGAAGCTGGCGAAGCTATGGGAGAAGTCAAAGAACAGGATAACTTCTTATCATAAAAAGTATTATGAAGATAAGTATGGTGCGCTTGATGCTGTTGAACTCGTTGGTGTTTATATTGATATTACAGGACAGAAAAGCATAAGAAAAAGACCGGAAATGCTCCGGTTAATAGCTGATTGTAAGTCTGGGAAGATTGATGTCATATCAACTCAGACTAGAGCTTATCTAGCAGCTAACAGTGGTGAGTTCTGCTATTTGATCTATTATCTGTTTAACCTATCGAATACAGTTCATATTGTGTCAGAAGATGATAATTATAGGATAGACACCATAGCCAACTATGACCACCAAAGGGAGGCTCTACTTAAGATGGCTGAGGATTATATAAAGCTGGATACAGTGGATTATGAGGATTGGAAAAGAGATATCGAACGAGGAATGTGATTGCTATATTTGTACGAGTTTTTTAATAAAGAATTATTTGATCTGGAGAGAAAAGGATAAAATTCGATATGAATGATATAAACGAAGGAAAAATATATGAAGGGGAAGTTGAAGGTGATTTAGAACAGGAGTTAGAACTTATGGCTGATTCTGTAAGTGTAAAACAACCAGCTTCTGGAGTCTTTTATGATAGAACTGAAGAATTAACTGAAGACACAAGTGATGGATCAACTGAAAAATCATCTGAAGAATCGACCGATAAATCAATTGAAGAGTCAACGGATTGGCAGTCAAGACATTATGAACGAGAAGCACAAAGGGCAGCCGTAAAGCAGAGAGTCCGTAGCTCTCGGGGATCGAATGAATACTTCCATCCTGGAAAACCTACTCCTGACATTATGGATGATACTACTAAGAGAGTCGCAGTATATGCCAGAGTCAGCACCATGAATATAGAGCAGACTTCTTCTATAGAGAATCAGGAAAAGTTCTATACAAAGAAGATAAATGAAACCCCAAACTGGGAGCTACAAAATATTTATAGTGATGAAGGAAAGTCCGGAACCAGTGTGGCCCATAGACCTGCATTTCAGCAACTTATGAAGGATGCGCTTAATGGAGAAATGGACATGATCATATGTGCCAGTGTATCTAGATTTGCCAGGAATATTTCACAATGCCTTGATTATGTAAGTGAGTTAAGAACCGCCAATCCAAAGCATCCGGTTGGAGTGTATTTTGAAACGGAAAATATTTATACATTGAATCCTGATAGTGAACAAGCATTTACGATGCATGCAATGCTAGCTGACTGGGAATCTGCTAATAAGAGTAGAAGGATGATTCTCTCATATGATCAGCGCATATGTACCGGTCAGTATCAGGTGGTGGATCTCTTGGGATATCGCCATAATAAGGATGGGCAGCTGATAATAAAAGAAGATGAAGCACAAACAGTTAGATTTGTTTTTCTAGCACTTCTTGTAGGCAAGAATTGTAGACAGATAGCTGAAGTCCTTACTGAGAAGAAGCGAAAAACACTTAAAGGTTCTGTTGAATGGGATGGAACTATGGTTGGTCAACTTATTACAAATGAAAGGCGCTGGGGTGATTTGGAAGCAAGGAAAACAATAGTGCTTGATTATAAAAAGAAAAAGATAGTAAAGAATAATGAGCAACGTGACTGGGCGTATGTACCTGGGCATCATGAAGGAATAGTTACTCCTGAAATTGCAAAAGCAGCTCAGCTGATGGCTGCATCTTCAGGAAGACTTCAAAGAGGAATGCCGGAGTTAAAGATAATAGATAAAGGATCTTTGAAGGGATATGTAAGTGTATGTCCGTATTGGAATGACATTTCCAGCGAGTTTTATCTGGAATCATGCCAGAGTGTATATACAGATGAAGAACTGGATAAGCTATCCAAAGATATTAAAATCTGGTCCGGTGAGATAAAAAGTAATGTTGTATCAATGAATCTCAGGGGTTACGAAGTTCCTCCTGGAATAGTATTTCTTACAAATAGTATGCCTTCGATTACTATTTCTAATAAAGATATTACATTTAACAAAGCATGCTTAAAGAAGCTGGATATGTGTGAGTGGATAGAAATGTTTTATCACCCGATGACTAAGTCGATTATTATTCGAAAGAGTACTGCTGATAATCCTAATTCTATAAGAATGCAGACGGATAAGGGGAACATTGTTAAAAAGGTAACATTTAAAACATTTTGTAATCTTTTATACAAAGATATGGACTGGATAAATGAGTATTCATTTAAGTTTAGAGGTATTACAAAAGTCCGGGGGGACAACGAAATTATATTCTTTTCGTTAGACGAACCTCAGATTTTGGTGGGTAAACAAAGGAAGCTTAGAAATGTTGATTCTGATGTAAATGATCATAGTAAGTCGGATGTCATTTTGTCCAGATACATTAATTATACAAATGGTTCTGGTTCAGAGGCTATTAATACAAGTATGAAAGCATTTCCTCAGGATTGGAAAAAGAAAAGTTACAGAAGAAATTATTATTTCAAAAAACAACGAGAGCAAATGTTTACCGATATAACTGAAGATGATATTTGCGAGGGAGGAGTTACAGCTAAATCATCTATTGTGAACAGCTTGCCTTCAAGACAGGAAATACTAAATGAATTAAATGATTTATTAAATACAATGTAGCGAAATGGAGATATGCAAATGGTTACTAATGAAGCTTTAGATTTGAGTGATTCTCAGATGAGCGAGAAAGAGATTGAGTTGGTTCAGGAGCTG
>JAILEL010000376.1 GCA_024687845.1 Eubacterium sp. | reverse complement strand
GTAATTTTGATATGATGATATTCTGAAACACGAAGGAAGGAGAAGATGTAAAATGGGGATTGAGGATTTTCTTGCCAGTGGAAATGAAAGACTAGATCAGCAGCTTAAGTTCTCGGCTGAAATAGATAAGATGACCAGAATAATCAGAAGGACATCACTTATCGATAGGAGCAGGCGTGAAAATGATGCCGAACATTCCTGGCATATAGCAGCTATGGCGATGCTCTTCGAAGAATATGCCAAGGAACCAGTGAATGTGTCTCGTGCTATAGAGATGTGTGTTGTACATGATCTTATAGAAATATATGCCGGTGATACATTTGCATATGATGCTAAGGCGAATGAAGATAAGGCTGAGCGAGAGAAAAAAGCGGCAGATAAACTATTCTCACAGCTTCCACAGGAGCAGGGGAAGATGATAAGAGATCTATGGGAAGAGTTTGATGCCATGGAAACTTCTGATGCCAAGTATGCTTCCTGTATGGACAGACTTCAGCCCTTTATGCATAATACTCTGACGGAAGGATTTACCTGGGCAGAGAGTGGAACTAATAGAGCTTCTGTTGAAAAACGTATGGCAGTCATAAGAGATTTTATGCCTGAGGTATATAAATGGATAGATGTAAATATAGAGAAGGCTATAGCAATGGGATGGCTTAAAGAAAATTAAGCAGGCTGTTTTTGCATCTTAACATAATAATTTAACCACTTACCTTGATACTTATTACAAATATTTTCTTTCTTGTTATAGTGACATCACAGCAGGGGAACTGCTGAGAATATATTAAGAAGGAGGATATGAGTATGATATCAAGGTTTTTTTGTAGTAAGTGGTGGCATCTCTTTGTAGCATTTTATATGGTGGCTATTCTGGCATATATCATATTTTTTGCAGTGACACAGCATATTCTGATGGCGGGTTTTATGGTGTCAACATTTTTTATGCTGGGTATTGAGATATGGCTATTTGCAAATGTGGAAAAAAGGAGGAATGTCTATGAATGAGGTTAAGATGAAAAAGAATAAGATAACAAAAATAATGCTGGGAATTCTCTCTATAGCTCCGGTTATAGGTGCTGCTGTATTTGGGGTACTATTTAAGTTTGTACTGACTGACAGACTGGAGGAACGGATACCTCATAGTGCAACTGTGATTTTATTGTGGATGTTTGCCAGTTTATTCTATATAATTGTTATTACGAATTTTAATAAGAAGAACAGGCTGATACCGGCTACACTTGGAATGATAAGCTTTATTGCTGCAGCTATCGTGATGACTCCCCTTGACAGGTATGTGAAACTGATGCTTCAAACTTCAAGGATAGTATCCTACATTTTGCCGGTATTAATGTTTGCTATATTCTATGCGATAAGCATAGTCTGGAGGAAGAAAGTTGAAGGTTGATATTAGCATTTCACCGGAGATAAATGAACCCTTTGTGGTTATACATACTAAGAAAATGACAGATGAAATAGTATCTCTTGCTAAGGATATCTCTGAATATACTTCTGGAGGAAAGGTCATCGGTAATTCTGAAGATAAGATGATAGTTCTGGAAGCGGACACAATAAGTGTTATTCGGGTAGATAACGAGAAGGTCTATGTTGTTTCTGAAGGTGTCACCTACAGAGTTGGAAAGAGAATGTATGAGCTTTTGGAGATACTTGGAAAGGACTTCATGCAGGTTTCAAAATCTGCCAGTATAAATCTAAAGTATCTTAAGAGTGTAGAACCATATTTTAATGGAGTTATGGTACTGAATCTGAAGGATGGCGAGAAGGAGTATATCTCCCGTAAGTACGTACCGGCACTTAAAAAGTATCTCGGTTTATAGATAAGAAAGGATAAATTCAATTATTGATGAATAATTGGATTAGGTTATAATATGAAGGTATTAAAAGATGTATTTAAATCAGCGCTTATCAGCATAATGATGAGTATGTGCATATTTGTGATAGTAGGACTAGTGTTTGACCAGGTAGGAAATGGTGTTTTTAAACTGGAAAACTATCAATTTAGTAAAATGGTGCTTGCTTGTGTTATAACAGGACTTGGATTTGGAGTGCCAACATTTCTTTATTCCATGGATGGGATTCCATTGTTTTTTGCTTCTATAATTCACCTGGGTGTTGGATTTACTTTATATTTTCTGGCAGCTGCAAAGGTAGGATGGATTCCTACCAGTGCTGGGCTTACAGCAAGCCTGGTAACTATAGTTGGTGTGATAGTGATAGGATTAATTATCTGGGGATGCTTTATGAAGTATAATAAGAATCTGGCAGAACGGATGAACAAGGCGCTTGATGAGAGAAATAACTGAAGATGGTTATAAAAGATTTTGAGAGTACTGCTGAAATAAATGAATGGGGGATAAATCTGTGATTCTAGTTATTGAAGATGATGCAATGATAAATAACCTTCTATGTAAGGTTTTATCAGATAATGGTTTTGAGACGGATAGTGCACTTGATGGAGTGGAAGGTCTTTCTAAAGCATTGGATAAGGAGTATGAAATGATACTTCTGGATCTAATGCTTCCGAAGAAGACTGGTGAAGAAGTTTTGGCGGAGCTTAGAAAGACTAAGAATACTCCAGCTATAGTTCTATCTGCTAAAAATGAAGTTATCAATCGTATAGAACTTCTTCGTCTGGGAGCAGATGATTATATCAGTAAGCCATTTGATGTGGACGAAGTAATCCTTAGAATAGAAGCAGTACTTAGGCGTACAGGAGAGGCTAAAGGTTCAAATCAGTTAAAGTATAAGAACCTGACGCTTGATACAGAATCCAAGAGAATCTTCATAGGAGAGGAGGAACTCACTTGTACCACTATGGAATATGGCATCCTGGAGCTGATGCTGAATAACCCCAATAAAGTATTTTCGAAGAGAAATATCTTTGAGAGTATCACAGGCGATGAATACCTGTCAGATGATAATACCATGAATGTTCATATGAGTAATCTTCGCAAGAAGATTGCGAAGGTAACTGATGAACCATATATAGATACAGTTTATGGAATGGGATACCGCCTTTCAAAGTAGAGGCGGTATTCTTTTGTTGCTATTAATCTTTAGATTTTCTTTAGAATTGTTGAATAATTATCTTATACTCCTAGCATATACTTGCATCATCAAAAGGAAAGGAACATAAAAAAATGAGTGATGTAATTCTTGAAACAAGAAATCTTACAAAGAAATATAGAAATCAGGTTGCTCTTGATAATGCAAGTATCACATTAAAAAAGAATCATATTTACGGCTTCATAGGTGAGAATGGTGCAGGGAAGAGTACATTTATGAAACTGATAGCCGGTCTTACATTTCCTACATCAGGAGATATGACACTGATGGGAGAAACAGAGAAAGGTGCTATAGAAAACAAACGTAAGCTTGTCGGAACTATGATTGAGGGTCCTTACCTCTATCCAAACTATTCTGTCAGACAGAACGTGGAAATTCAGAGAATATTGGTTGGAAATCCTGATACGTCTGCAACTGATAGAATGATTGAAATGGTTGGCCTCCAGGAAAGTTCTAAAAAGAAAGCAAAGAAGCTTTCCATGGGTATGAAGCAGAGACTTGGTATAGCTATGGCGATGATAGGAAATCCTAAGTTTCTTATACTGGACGAGCCCATAAATGGTCTTGATCCTAAGAATATAGTAACGCTCAGAAACATGCTGAAGAAGATAAATGAGCAGCAGGAATGTACGATATTCGTATCAAGCCATATCTTAAGTGAACTATATCTTCTGGCAACGGATTTTATCTTTATACATAAAGGAAGAATTATAGAGACAACGACTCATGAGGAACTGGAAGAGAAATGTAGTCAGTATATCCTGGTTAAGGATAGTAATATTCCTGAGACTGTGACAATACTTGAAAAGCATTTTCCAGATACAGCTTATAATGTAGTGGCCGATGATACAGTTAAGATATATGGAAAACCTGAAATGAAGGCGGAACTTGCTGGTTACCTGATGCAGGCCCAGATAGTCGTATCGGAACTTTCAGAAAAAGAAATGACACTAGAAGAGTATTTTATGAGTATTACAGGAGGTGAAAGAAATGTTTAATCAGTTCAAGATAGAGAGTTTTAAGATGAAGAGGTTTATACCATTTTATGTATGTATTGGTATTATGATACTTATAGCCATAAGTGGGTCAGTGACTGGGTTAAAACAGGCTGCTATAGATTATTGGGGTTATGGCAATATGCATGATGGCTTCATTGACTCTGTTCAGGATTGTTCGTTCTCTTTCTTATATGGAATGCTTATATCATGGTATGTAGGAATTGATTTTACTAACAGAACCCTGCATAGAGCTATTGTAACCGGGAATAAGAGATGGACTATGATCGTTTCAAGAATAATGGCTGTAAGTGTACTTACATTTATTATTCACATATTTCTGATAATTTCACAGCTTGCTACATTTGGTAAGACCTTTGGATATTCCTTTGAAGGCTTTGGCGTAACGGATATTGTATGGCTGGGTGTTGTTGCACTTCAGATACTAGCATTTAGTTCATTTTATGTGTTTATAACAGTTATATGTGGAAATGTATATTCGGCAATATTTGCCTGTGTTATTACTTCAACAATTGCTGGTAATGTTCTAAGAAATGTTTTCAATGGTAATTACATATATGAGCATTCATTCTTCTGCTTTGCAAAGAGTGCAGCAGCATCTGATCTGATACCTTGTGCTGCAATTGCAATAATATTTACAGTGATTATAGTAACGGTTACATCTGTAATCTTCAACAGGAGAGATGTATCAAACTAGTAGACAAAATGTACCAAGGGGTTTATTGCTTATTATAAAACTCCTTGGTATATTGTATTAGAAGATTAGAAGAGGAGGTTCATTTATGAATACACTTATGAGCATGGGGGCTATAATATTTCTCCTAAACATAGTGATCCTCTTTTTGGTTATAAAAATATTCCTGATGAAGAAGGAAATGAGACGTGTAACCACTGAAATGAAAAATAACCCTGATAATAATCAGATGAGCGTTGACTTTGTCGATAGAGATTTGCAGAAGATGATTATTCAGATAAATAGTCTGTATGAGAGCGTAATGAAGATTAAGGTTGAAGGAAAGGCGGATGAGAAGAAAATCAGGGAGTCAATAACTATGATAGCTCATGATATGAGAACTCCGCTGACTTCGATAATCGGTTATCTTCAGGTGGCAGAGCGTACAGAAGACGCCTCTGAAAAAAATGCGAATATTGAGATAGCACTTGAACGTGCTAAGTATCTGAATAAGCTGGTAAATGATTTCTTTGAGCTTTCTCTCATAGAATCCGGTCAGGTGAATGTTCAGATGGATAAGGTTAATCTATCTGAAATCATTTGTGAGGAGATTCTTTCAGAAAGCCCTGAAATCGATATAAAGGGTATAGAGCCAGTCTTTGAACAGGCAGAAGAAAATATATTTGTATATGCAGATAAGAAGAAACTGGAAAGAGTAATTCAGAATCTTATATCCAATGCTGTTAAATATTCAGAGAAAAGACTGGAGTTTGTAATTGAGTCTGAAGAAGCACCTGCAGTAACGCTGAGAATAATTACAGATGCTACGGAGGATATCGCTACGGATAAGATATTTGACAGATTCTATCAGCAGGATTCTTCCAGAACCAAGGGGGGAGCGGGGCTCGGACTTTATATCTGCAAGAGTTTTGTGGAAATGATGTATGGTTCTATAAGTGCAAAACAGGAAGGCGATTCATTTGAAATCGACCTGAAGCTTGCTAAGAAAGAATAGTAAATATTAATTTACAAAATACAAGATTCCGTCTTTATGGCGGAATCTTGTAAACTATTCTGGGTTTAATTATTGGCGGAGTCTGTCGACTACACTTATTCTTCTGATTCTTCTATATGCCATTATTGGGATTATAAGAATAATAATCAATATCACAGGAAGACATACTACAAGTGATGTAAGGCTGAAATGCCATGAAAACATAGGAAGATTGTTTACGAAAGTTTTTACAGCGGATACATTTACAATGCTTGACAGGACTACTGTGAGTATGGATGTATAGATAAAGTATCTTGTGCCTTCATTTATAAGGCTTCTTTTTTGCTGTTTTTCAGTCATTCCCACTGCTTCGAGCATGGCAAGCTCGTGGCTTCTTGATATAATGGCAGCAATCATGGTATTACCGAAGTTCATAACACCGATTATCCCAAGAATTACAGCTATGAGGATTCCAGCTATTGCGAAAAGCTGTCCAAAGGATTTATTGTCTTCTATTACACTCTGCTTAGAAGTATAGCTGAGATGAGTATTTTTTAAATAGCTGCTTATCCATTCTTCAAAATCTGCCTCGTTGTCATCTTCTACATCAACAAGTGTACGCATTGGACTGCTCTCACCATAATGCGACAGATATTCGTCTTCAGAAAGAATAAAGTTACATTCGATTGGACGATATACTGGATACTCAATTATCATAGGTATATCTACCAATGCATATACTGTATATTCTTTTCCTTCTATTTCAATCTTGTCTCCAGGACTTACGATGTTAATAAAACCATCAGTTGCATATTGCCATCTTTCAGCGAGAATGTAGTTACCTGAGCTAAATTTATCCCAGTCAATGCTAGTAGTGCCATCCATGGTTGTAACGTCATTCAGCTTCTCTACAGCAAGCCTGCCCATACCATAAGTATTACCATCGATAGTTCGACTATTATGAATTTCTTTTAGATAGTCATTAAGTGAGTAACCCTCGTCTGTGTAAAAGGATTCAATCTGCATCTTTACTATCTCATCTGAGTAGAAGTACTTCTCAATCTCATCCCAGACTTCGGGAGAAAACTCATGGGCTCCATTAGTAACATATAAGTTTCCAATACCTTCAACTCCATCCTGTTTGCCAAGTTCTGTGAGAAAGGAGCTGTCCACTGCACATATATTTTTTTCTGCTGCGCCTGCATTATCAAGAAGTTCATCCTGAATACAAAAGTCACTGGCTACAAATTCTTCTGCATAATTATCAATATTGAAGCTATTTGTAAGTGTATATGCACTGTTAAGTAATACAAGGGATAGTGTAAGAGAAAGAACAACTAAAAGTGTTCTTTTTTTAGGTTTTCCATTTTTCTTCAGGATTCCTGTGAAACGTGAAGCTTCAATTGGAGATATCTTAGATACCTTTCGGCATGGTTTTCTAGCACTCATGGCTACAGTAAGATAGGAAAAAGCTGTTGTAAAGAGAATAATCCCTATGTTCATATGAACATGACCTTTGTCTGCGCCTACTGTATTGATGTATTTTCCAATCATGGGAAGAAGCCATCCGCCGATTCCACAACCGATTATCAGACCAATTGGTATGGCTATGAGACATATAAACCTTGTTCTGAGTTTTACCATGTATCGTATCTGCTTTCCCGAAGTTCCGATAGTTTTAAGAAGGCCATATTCTTTCATATCAGATAATAGATTCAGATCGAATATATTATAGATGATAAGATAACCTGAGAACATAAATATAATTACTGCTGCTGCACACACAAGTGTTGCTACAGGATCAATGTAATTATACTGTCCCATAGATGACTGTCTAAACTCGCTCAACAGACTTCCTACTATTGTAAAAAGTGATGAGAAGAGAACTGTTGTCAGAATGATTGAAGACATCATTACTAGGTACTTGCCTGCATTGACCTTTAAGGAGCTTGAAGCAAGTTTTTTAATTGCTTTTTTACTGGTGTTTGACATTGTATTAACCTACCTTTAACATTTCATTTTGTTAAAAACAGATTAACATATAATTCTTTCCAGTTTATTTCTACAATCTTTCATGTTTGAAAGATTGTTATTATAACCCTGTTACATCATTGGCTTCAGTTGATGAAATGATTGTAGGGACGCCGTCGACGGTATATGTCACGGCGTTTTTTCCGTGCTCTTTAGAATAATAAAGATTCTTATCGGCTTCGACTAAAGTGGCCTGAGAGAGACGGCCGGTTGAAACACCTATACTTTTTGTTTACTTATCTCATGATACTTGTGAATAGTAACAAAAAAACACCTTGACATAATTGATAGAACCGGACATAATATATCAAAATGATATATTAACGACTCATGCATCACTAATATAGAAATAAGTGTTTATGAGACAAAGAATTCATAAATTGTATGGAAATAAAGTAGGAGAATTGTTGTGGCAAAAGACAGAAAAATTGATATGGTCATACTTGGACTTCTGGCGCATGAAGACCTTACAGGGTATGATATCAAAAAAATTATAGACGGAAACATAAGCTTTTTCTGGAAAGGAAGCTTCGGAAGTATTTATCCCGCTCTCAGTGCTATGGAGGAGCAGGGGCTGGTAAAGCGAAATAAATCCGATAAAACAAGTGGCAGAGAAAAGATTGCTTACCACCTGACCCCCAAAGGTAAAGATGTTCTGAAAGTCTGGCTGAATGAAGAAAGCGTAAGTAATGAACTCAAGTATGAAACATTACTCAAGTTATATTTCGGTGGTGTGGAAGATAGAAGTGTGACGATCAGAAATATCGAATTATTTGAGGAGAGTATCAGACATGATCTTGAGATTTTGAAATTCTATAAATCTAATCTCGAGAAGGTATTGGATGAAGAAGATCATTTATATTATTACCTTACAGTCACATTTGGGATTGATACATATGAAGGGTATCTTAAGTGGTGCGCAAAATCAAAGAAGCTACTGAAGAACAGTTAGAATATCAAAGGAGAAATTATATGAAAACAGCCGTTGTATATTATTCAATGCAAGGAAACTCAGAACTTATAGCTGGAAAGATAGCCGAAAAGCTGGGCGCAGATATAAT
>JAILEL010000373.1 GCA_024687845.1 Eubacterium sp. | reverse complement strand
TTTTTACAATTCTTCAAATACAAGTATCTTGTCACATAGCTTTCTTCGATAGACATTAATTCAAACATTTTATTTCCTCCTAAATGTTAAATGGGATAAAAAGAAACTATAAATCCATTTTCTCCATATGCTAGAAGATATTTCTGTTCATCAACAACGTACTGTGCATATTTTTCAATTCTTCCATTCTTTCCAATACGCTCACCTTTTTCTATGGGTGTACTTTGAGCAATTTGATACATAAATGATTTAACATCTTTTATTCCTCTATCTGCAAAGTTCTTTAAATGACCAGCTTTTTTTGAAGATCCATATAAAATATGATATAGCCCTTTACTTTCATCACCATATTCTAACCACATCAATTCACCGTCAGAATTTTTTACTACAAATTCTACCTTATCTAAAGTAAATTTTTTTCCGCTATGAACCAATTCGTCCATTAATTTTTCGGGTTTGAAATTGATCTCATCTGCATTCTTAGCAACAAATCCACATATTTCATCCGCGTCCCTGCCGCCAGCTTCAAATATCTTTGACAACTTCTGATAATCCGACTTAGTGATCTTATCACCATTCTTCACAGAATCCGCCAAATCGTCAAGAGCACTTGCCGGAAGAACTTTCGCAAGATCAGGGATGACCTTTTCAGCTTCCGGAAGATACTCGGAGGCTTTTGTTATATATTAAGGAAAATCTTTTGGTATGCCAACTTCTAAAGCCATCATTGCAGATATGCTTAAATTTATATAATATTTTTGAAGTCCTGTTTCCACTGACATTTCAGAAATATCCTTCAATATCTGCTTGCATCTTTCCGGATAACAATTATAAAGTAATCCGGCAACATCTCTACGGTAAGAGATATTATCACTATCTAAAAGTGGAAGCAATTCTGCCTGACGATTATCATTTATCATTTTTCTTGCATATTTACACATTTTATCGAAATACTTATTATATTGTCTTACAGGCTTGTTATTGACAAGTATTTCGTCTCTTTTCTTTAGAGCATCAATTATGTAATCTAAATCATCTTTTTTCATTTCTTTCTCCTTAATATTATTTAATAGAATATCCAGCTTTTTTCATTTCTCTTTCCCAAGTTTCTATTCCATATTTATATTGTTCATCGTACGATTTGCCATTCAACCAGTCTCTAAAAGTTAAATTTCCAGTAAAATCTTGCTTTGAACTGTAATATCTACTAATCTCCTTATGAACATCTTTAGGAGTAGCTTTAACATTAGAGACTTTGTTGATTTCGGATATATCGAATCCACTTCTTTTAGCTTTAGCCTGACATTGCTCGACTATATGGTGCCATTCCTTGCCTTTTCCCGGGTCACCAAGGTATTTCTTTAGCTGTCTGAAACTTTTAAATTTAGTAACCTCAACGATTTCGTCGGTACTTTTTCCGGCAGCTTTATAAATATCAAGCAACTTGTCATATTCTTTCTGAGTAAGCTTACTGCCATTCTTCACAGAATCCGCCAAATCGTCAAGAGCACTTGCCGGAAGAACTTTCGTAAGATCAGGGATAACCTTTTCTGCATCTGGAAAATACTCGGAGGCCTTAGTTACAGCCTGCACTACCTTAGGTGCATCGTCAGAATATTTAGCGGCAAATCTGCTTAATTTTGCAAATCCCTTTGTTACGTCATAAGCGGCACCGATCGGACCAGTAAATATATCCAATGCAAGACCAAATAAATTCAAAGCAGCAGCCTTGTAATCACCGTTTTTGACATTAGCAATAAAGTCTCTGCCGTCTATATATGGGATAAATGAGCCTGTGATGTGCCCCAGTAATGCCGGAACATTATCAGCCGTTTCCAAATCTCCCAACAAAACACCTTTTGACCACTCTTCTCCGGCTTCTTCAAAATTTAAGTCATATACAAATGGATTAGTGTTGTTATCTTTTTCTTCTTCATCGTCATAGCTGTCTCCGTCCGGATTAGGGTCTGTTGGATCAAACCATAAGTCTATTTCTTCGCCGTCAGATAAGTTATCTCCGTCTGTATCAGCACATAACTGCTTTGTGTTATAATATGTTTCTTCCTCGTCATCAAGTCCATCCCCATCCGTATCAACCAAAGAGGGATCAGAAAGAACCGGAACATATAATATTTCCTTAGCCGGATAAATAAGAGGCAGCTTTTTAAATTTATTAAAACGAGAAATTTCTGTAAGTACGTCTGAAAGATTAAATCTTAGAAATTCAAAACTTCCGTCTGAATGCCAGATAAGCTGAGAAGTATCAATTCCCTCAGATTACATTTATTATTGAAACACAACAATGCAATTAGGGTGAACTTCTTTAAAATGATTAATTAATTCATCAGAAATAGTATCTTGTTCGTTCCAAAGTCTAAAGCCAGCAAATTGAAGATTTTTCATATTATCAAGCGTGTTTATATTACTAAAATCCCTAAATCCATATAGTAAAAGCATTTTTAAATTATTTTCATTTTCAAAATCCTTAAGGTTGAATTCAGGACAGCAAAAATATCCATATTCCAAATGACCATTTGAAGAGCTAAAATCGATATCTCTATCAATTTGAACATTATTTGCATTATAATTAGCGAATACAATACCATCTGGCAGACTTTGCCAGCCAATATGGATGCATACGTCATAATTTGTTTTATCTTTTTTTTGAAGATATTCTTCAACTTCTTTTTTTAATTTAAATGAATCTTTTATATAATCTTCGTAGTTATCAATATTATATCTTATATTAATTGAATTGTCGGAATATTCAACATCTCTTAAACTTATATTATCAAAATTACAATTTTGAAGATAATTTTTTAAATAACGTTCATCTTTATTTAAATACTCGATTATACCAAATACAAATAAAGTAATTGATGATACTGGTATTAAAATTAATATTATTCTTTTTTTCATAGTTGT
>JAILEL010000372.1 GCA_024687845.1 Eubacterium sp. | reverse complement strand
AGGAACTTAAAAAGCATGATTCAGTGCCTCCGAAGGAGGCAATAGAACATCGAATATTAGGCTTATTTAAGCTTGCTTAAGAATAAGCCATATTCGATGTGGACTTAAGAATGCTTTTTGAGTTAACTGTGAATAGTAACAAGGTAAAAAAGGTAAAAATCCGGAGTGTAAATGAAAAAGAGCTGTACTGAATAAGGGACAGCTATGCTGGTATAGTAGAATTAGATAAAGTCAAAAAAGAAAAAAGTGGAGGCAAATGAAAATGTGGGAAAGATTTAAGTTTTGGATGATGGGATATAAAGATTGTGCAGGTTGCTGCCTGGGATGCTCATTCTTCGAAGAATGCAAGTCGGATGTCATATGTGAAGAAGATGAGAGAGAAGCATATGAAAGAGATATTCTGATAGATACAATCATAAAAGAAAGGATTCCAGAGAGAGCAGCGGCACACTATCATCGAAAGAGTGCATAGATGTAAAGTGCATAAATATTGGAAAGGAGACGCCTATGGAAACAAATAATATGAAGGATAAATTCAATTTTGAAGAGCAGTGGATTGAATCGTATGCCTATGAGAATTACCTCGAATACAGATTAATAGATAACCAGCTGATAATTCTTTCAGACATAGGCTACTGGAAGATAATTTACCTAAATACCTGGGATTGCTTCATTCTATATCATGGGAATTCAATTCCTGAAGATATAGATCCAGAGAAATATGTAGATGCCGATTATCATTTTCAAAAAGATGTAAAGTTTTCGGACAACATTATGAGTCTGCTGATCTACATCAAGAACCATGACGATTTCAGATGCAAGATGATAGCAGATGTAGAAAATATGCCAAGAAGAACGAAAAAGCAAAAAGCACGGTATAACAAAGTAAAAGCAAAAGAAGTTGCTTATAAAAAAGCCATAATACTGCAGATGATTAATGCGGCTGCAGTAATGAAAACACAGAGAAGAGCAGGTTGACACTTACAGCAAAATATAAGATTAATTCCTCATGGAGGAAATTATGAGAGTTCATCAGAGCTCATCAGAACTCTCATTTTTCTTGATATGTTCGTTAATATACGTGATATCCCTTTGAACTTTAAAAGCGTCTATTGCGAATGAAAGTACAAAAACAATACCGACATAGATAAAAGCCATCCAGAAGTTATTTGGAAAGAACCATCCAACGATGAATCCGAACAGCATTACTATTCCAGTAATAACGATATACTTAATAATGTAGCTTGCAATGATTGAAAGAGTCAGGAACTCATCAACTAAGGAGTTCACAACCGATATAATTAACGCAAGTCCGAACAACAATAATACGAGCCTGATTTCTGCAGTGACACCTGACCAGATCACCGAGCAGGTAAATACTGCAAGTATCATCAGTGCCGCAAGTATACATGTGTTTTGAAGTATTTTCTTTATAGGCATTTTTTAGAACCTCCGTTTTATTTCGGGCAGATACTTGCGAGAAACTATAAGTTTTTCGTCATTATCAAGAGTTGCTTCAAGGTGACTGTTCTTAAGCTGTCTGATTTCAGCCAGATGAGAAGTGTTCATTATACAGATCTTTGAAATTCTTACGAGGTCTGTGTCTTTCACGATTTCCTCAATCTCACTCATTGATGCATTGAGCCTGTAGACCTCGTTTCTGGTATATAGGAACATTTTCCTGTCTACATTTTCGATATAGTATACATCGGATATTGAAATCCTCAGATGCTTCTCGTCCGCTATTACACTGAAACTGATATCTAGACTTTTAATTCTCTCTACAAGTCCTTTCACCGATTCTGAGTATTCCGGATATTCAATTGTTACGGTGAGAGGCTTTCCTTCCACCTTTCTGGTTACTATCTGCATTTAACCTTCCTGCTCCTGTTGCTCTATTTCTTCAATAACTGCCACAGCTTCCGTTCTAAAAGTATTTGAGTACATTGTATATATAATTACTACAAGAAAGAACAGCATGTTTATATATCTTATCAGCATGCTGATTTCAGTTGTATAAGAAGACAATAATTGACTTCCGATTAAATTGCTAAACATATGCACCAGTGCCCCTGCCAAAATGCTGCGGTTTGTCTTAACGTACACGAAGGAAACGAAGACGCTCAACATCATAACGCTTGGGATAAACATCACTGCATGGAAAACAGAATCCCTCAATAAGTTATATTGCGCCTGACCAGGTGTTAAATACCAGGGTAGATGCCATATTGCCCAGATAAATCCAAGTATTAAGGAACCTTTAAGAAAACCAAACTTCATAAGTAATCTGTCAAGTGCATATCCTCTCCATCCAAACTCCTCATTGAGCGGGCCGGAAATGAGAGAGAGCAAAATAACAAGCAGAATGTTAAGTGGATTTGCGGAAATCGCTTTGATGTAATCCATCGTTGGCATATCGAACCCAAGTATAAAAACTCCGAGCACTATACTTACTGCAGATAATGCTGTAAATACTATGATCGTAATAAGCGGCCATTTCCACCCGGACTGTTTAAGACTGAAACATCGTCGAAAATAGTCTCTTCTTTTATCCTTAGGATATGTTATGAATACTAGAAATAACGCAACAACCGAAGGTGCGCCACCTCCAAAATAAAAAATAAAGGTTCCCAAACTCGTTTCTGTAAGTCCCAATATGACCGGAATGAATCCGCAAATCCATGTCCATGCGAGTGTAAGGGTAAAAAATAAAACTAAATATTTGGTTGACATCCATTGTTTTTTCATTGCAACACCTCCTGTTTACCGCAAGTCTATCATGATGATTTGACTATTTCCACACGGATGGACAGATGTTGCAAATAGCTATACGCAAAATGCAATATCACGATATTAATTTTATTTATTAGCGAGAATTCTGTCAATCTTATATACTGAGATTATAAGAACAAAAAATAGGCAAAAAAAGTTAAAAATACACTATAGTTTATAAGAATCGTGGTTTATTCTTATTTACCGGTAGTTTCTGTTCATAGAGACTAAATACATATAAAAGGAAGAAGATATGTCAAAAGTAATTGAATTCTTAAAAGAACGTAGAAGACGAATAGTAATGTCACTTCTAGGGGTGATCATATGTGCTATAAGTGTTGGAGTATTTAAGCTGGCAGCACTTGGAGTTGATCCGTTTCAGTCTCTGATGAGTGGACTCGATGCGATGATTCCTATAAAGTTTGGTACATTGTATGTCATTGTAAATGTGGTATTGCTTCTTTTCAGTTTGATAGCTGATAGACATAGAATAGGCATTGCTACATTTATCAATCTATTCCTGCTAGGATACATTACACAGTTTACTTATGATTTCTTACAGAAGCTTATTCCTGATCCATCTATGATTGTTCGAGTAATATGTCTGATTATAGGTATAGTTGTTATATGTTTTGGCTCGTCCCTTTATATGACGGCAGACCTCGGCGTTTCAACTTATGATGCTGTAGCAATCGTGATGGCAGATAAGTGGAAATGGGGAAAGTTCAAATATATAAGAATTTGTACAGATATCGTATGTGTAATACTTGGTTGTGTACTTTTTGTATTTGCAGGAAATCCGATAGGTAAGATTCCTACAATAGCAGGTGTGGGAACCATAGTGACGGCTTTCTTTATGGGACCGTTGATTGATCTTTTCAATGAAAAAGTGGCTAAACCATTATTAGGAAGTTCAAAGGAATCAACTAATAACGAATAGTAAAATTCTGTTAATATGCTCTTTTTGTTACGCTTTTGTTGCTACTTTTGTTGTATTGTTAAATTATATTACATTGATATAACAATTTTTTGATATACAAATACTTTTACTATATAAAAGCGAAAATTAAGGAGCAGATTATGGCAAAACATCTTCAGATTA
>JAILEL010000361.1 GCA_024687845.1 Eubacterium sp. | reverse complement strand
AAGGTTTATCCAGAATTCCGATTTTGAAAACATACCCAAATAATACAATTCCGATGATATTCAAAACTATCATTCCATAAACAATAAATGGTCCAACACCGAACATCGGAAGCTTCTGTCCTTCTTTAACATAGTTCTTAAGCATTTTTCTCTTACCTCATTTTAATTCTCTGCTATTTCTTTGCAAATACTGTTATCCATGGTTTTGAACTATGATGAATCACCTTGGTTTTCTTAAACCCTGCCGCCCTAAGTGCTTCTTCGATAGATTCTCCTGTATAACACTTCATTCCTTCAAATTTCATTAGATTAATACTCCACTCCGCCGTTTCTAATAAATCGTAATAGTTAGAATTACATATTTCAAATTAGAATACTCTAACTTTGTATTTTATCACATAACTATTGCTATTACAAACAGAAAAAGACATATCACAACTCTGTCACTAAAGATAGAATCACGATATGTCTACTCAACTATTAAAACATTATCAGCTACGTTATTTATAAATTCTCTATCATGAGTTATTACCAATACACATATCCCTCTCTCTGCTGCAGCACGCAGATATTTTGCAATTATCCTCATATGCCTACCATCAAGACCACTCGTAGGTTCATCCAATATGAGTATCGGTTTATTCATAAGAAGCGCTGCCGCTAGAATAACACGCTGCTTTTGACCACCGGAAAGTGAGGCCGGATGTCTTTTTCTATATTCCCAAAGGTCAAATTCATCAAGTATTCTTTTTACCACTTCGTCATCCTCGTAATACTCTGTATTCAAGGTTACTTCCTGTAGTACAGTAGGCGTAAATATTTGATAATCTGCATCCTGCCCCACAAAAAAGCAATCATTTACACGTTTTTTTGCCGGAACATTTGCTCCATATATAAATACCTTTCCTTTATTCTGTCTGATTTCTCCGGATATAATCCTGCAAAATGTCGTCTTACCTATTCCGCTTTTACCGGTTATGGCTGTCACCTGTCCACGATAAAATTCAGCTGAATAATCCGAGAATAGTATCCTCTTTCCTCGTCTATAAGACATGTTTTCGATTCTGAGTAAAGGTGTATCTCCTAATTTTCTACCGGTTGGCGTAAATGGTGGAATATCCGACAGGACACGAAGTCCCATGTTAATCACTTCTTCATCAGAAAGCTTAAGGATTTCCTCTCGACTATAGTCCTTTTCAATACTTCCTGATTTCATTACTATCATTCTGTCTGCCACACACTTAAGATAATTCATTCTGTGTTCAGATAATACGATAGTATACCCCTTCTCCTTAAGCTTCTTCAGAAGCTTTCCAAGCTTTATCATTCCCTCGGTATCCAGATTTGCAGATGGTTCATCGAAAACTATAACCTTAGGTTCAACCGACACAGCCGATGCAATAGCTACCTTTTGCTTTTCACCACTTGAAAGCATGAACAGATTTCGATTTAGCAGACTATCAATATCCATAAGTGAATCTACTTCTCTTAACCTCTTCCTCATCGTTTCTCTGGAAAGATCACGATTCTCCATAGCAAGAACTATCTCATCAGTTGTATTAACTGTGAAAAACTGACTTCTTGGATCCTGAAATACATTTCCAACGATCATTCCGATTTCATCTAATGTTTTTTCATATTCCTCGTCAACATCTACATTTTTACCAGTTTCCGAGCTAAATATTCTTTCCCCATCAAGTATATAAGTTCCCTCAAGTAATCCTTCATAATAGTTTGGACATAATCCATTCAGGATTCTGGTTAACGTTGTTTTTCCGCAGCCACTTTCACCGGTAATGATCACACACTCCCCTTTGCTAATATGTAGCGAAATGTCTTTTATACTGTTTTTTTGCTTCTTACTGCTTCCATATTTGAAGCTGACACCCTTAAGTTCTATCATACCTATACTCTATTCTGCAGAAAATAATCTATATAACAAATTCCAGCTATACATAGGATTGAGAGCGCTGTCGCAAGCCAGTCTTTCCATCTCATCTTTACTTCATAATATGAATTATATTTCCCTTTCAGCTTCATTCCTCTTACTTCGGCTGATGCCGTAAGTTCATCTGCCACCTTCGTTGTTCTTATAAGAAGCGGGACCATGGTATATTCGAAAAGCTGAGGAATACATGTTATATATTCTCTTAATGTATTACCTATATTTCTATATCGCTGAGCCTTTCTTATCGCAGAATACTCAACTAGTACTGTTGGCATAAAACGGAAAAGCACCGCGAGCGAAATAGTTGC
>JAILEL010000308.1 GCA_024687845.1 Eubacterium sp. | reverse complement strand
TTAGCAATTCTTTATCTGTAATAACATGTGTAATTATTTCATCACCTTTATCTTCTACCACAAGTCCCTTATCCATCTCCTGATGCTTTATCTCTGAAACTGACATCTTGGATCTTGTTTTTGTAGATTGAAGATATGGATACACATAAGCATATGGATTATCAGGAGATTTTCCTCTTGCATCCATCCCTTCACGGATTATATTCAGCAGCTTCTCTACATCCTTAGAATAATCCTCGCTCTTCTTGATATATCTTTTTGTAAAATCAAATATTACTTCGTACTTGGTTTTATTCACTACTTCTATACAGTCATTCTCCACGTTATCCAGTACGAATCTTATATAATCAAGAAGACATTTGGAAAGATTAACAAGGGGCGGTGTATTCTTGGAATAAGTTCCTGAAATAATAAGCTTTTCCTTTGCTCTCGTCATAGCAACATAGAGAAGTCTTGCTTCTTCTGTTTTCACGGCAATCTCGTTAAGCTCTGACATTATGTGCTTTTTAGCACTCGCCTTTTTTGCCATGATAGAGTTTTCCAGCATAAAGAAGCTGTCCATAGCTATTCCGTAATCACTGTCGACTGCAACCTTACCAGACATATCATGAAGCATAAACTGTCTATGGGTTCTGGATACAAAAACTATCGGAAATTCAAGTCCCTTACTTTTATGAATCGACATGATTCTTACCGCATCAGAGTTTTCCACCCCAACCTGAGCTTCAGAATAATCAATATCATGAACTATACATTTATCAATAAATTTTAGAAAATCCAGAAGTCCTGCATTTCTCACTGATTCAAACTGCTCTGCTCTTACCCTGAGCATTTTAAGGTTTGCAGCTCTTCTTTTTCCATCAGGCATAGCAGATACATAGATTTCATAGCCAGTCTCTTTAAGTACTGTATCGATCAGTTTAGCTATTCTTATATATGGTCTGATATTTTTCCATTCTGTAATCTTATTTAAAAATCCAGTAAGCTTTTCTGCTATACTTTTTAATCCTTCATCCTCTGATGAGATATAACCCTCAGCAAAGAGTTTACATTTATCAGCAAGTGACATTTTAGGGTCTGTAGAAAGACTTACAATTAGTGCAAGCTCTGAGTCAGTAAGATTAACTATCGGAGATATAAGTACAGCGGCAAATGGAATATCCTGCTCTACATTATCAATAACACGCAGAAGTGAAAGCATGGTGGATACCTCAAGGGCATCAAAGTAACCACTCGGATCCTCCAGCAATACAGGAATTCCCATCTGCTCATATATTCTGACCATAGCAGTGCTATCCTTAACCTTACGTTGAAGAATAACTATATCTCCATAAGTTGCCGATCTGAACATCTGATTTTTATCACTTACAGGCTTTTTGTCATCATAGTTTTCATTTTTGATAAGTGCCGGATAGATACCATTTTCCGGATCTCCCTCCACTAAAAGTTTAATCCGTCTTCCTATTTCTACAGCTTCAATCTCTTCTCTTGTATACTTGGTATAGATTTCATCATTTTTATTTTCATCTTCAGAGCAATCGATCAGCAGAAGCTCTGTTGTATTATATTTACTTGGAATCTGTTTTTCCTCTGGTGCCTTAAGCTCTACATCCTCATCATATTCAATCCCGCCGAACTCAAGAGTCATGATTTTTCTGAAAATGTAATTAGTTGCATTCAGAACCTCTATGCATGACCTGTAATTCATATTCAGATTGATAAGCTTTCCACCCTTATCCTCCTTATAAAGTCTGGACTTTTCATTAAAAAGCTCTGGGCGGGCAAGCCTGAATCTGTAAATGCTCTGTTTCACATCGCCAACCATAAATACATTTGAGATATATCCATCAGTTTTCCTGGCAACTGCATTCAGTATATTTTCCTGAAGGTCGTTTCCATCCTGGTACTCATCTATATAGATATACTTATATATTTCAGACATTCTCCTGCCCACTGCACTCGGACAATCATTTTCTATATCATATAAAATCTTGTATGCACTATGAGCAATGTCCGCAAATTCATACTTTTTCAGCTTGTCCTTCTCTGCCCGAAGCTGAGTTCTGAAGTCTTCAACAACATCAAGAAGTGTATTGATATATTCACCCGAATCAAGAAGCTCATCAACCAGTTCGTCCTCGCCGCTCATGCCTTTAAAGTATTCCTTGATAGCATTTCTGGAGCTATATAGTTTGTCGGCTAAATCCTCCCCATATTTTTCAATAACCTTCTTATTCGGAAATGCCTTCCATTTTGAAGGAAGTGCCTCCTTCATTTTCTTAAGTGTTTCGGCCTTTATAAAAATCTTGAGATTAGTCATATCATCCAGATATATATCCACCAGTTTTTTTGCAAGATCAACCTTATCCGGATCCGTTTCATTAGCAAATAAGGCCATATGTTCATCGAAAATCCGTACAGCCTGAAGCGCCAGATCCTTGTACATTTTCTGATAATTCTGCACCCAGTTCTGGCTTCTGACCCACTCTAGAGCTTTGTTTCTTACCGTATCGTCGTCCTCGCTTCTGTCAGGAACATAACATCTGGCATTCTTTAGCCATCCCTCCGGATAAGCATAGCTTTCTGATACATTAAATATATTCAATATGAACTGTTTTAGTTCACTATCATCAATACTTCTGCTGACAATAAAACTGGCAAGCCTTTTAAAGGACCCATCATTTTTATAATGCTCCTCAAATACCTCATCCAGTATCTCATCCTTTAAAATGGCAATCTCGTCGCTGTCATATATTTCAAAGGCCGGGTCCATTCCTGCAAGGCTGAAGTTTTCTCTTACAATCTTTCCACAGAAGCTGTCAATCGTCATAATATCAGCCGATTGAGCCAAAGTAAGCTGCTTAGCCATCCTGCCATCTGTATCCTTCGATGCAAGCGATTCAAGCTTCTTAATGATTTTTGACTTCATCTGAGAAGCTGCAGCTCTGGTAAATGTGCAAACAAGTATTTCATCTATTCCAGCCTTCCCCTGCTCAAGAGTCTGAATAATCCTTTCTACAAGTACAGCCGTCTTACCTGAACCCGCAGCAGCAGAAACAAGTATATTTGTATTTTCACTAAGGCTCTCTAAAACCTTTTTCTGACCTTCATTCCATTCAGGCAATTCATTTTCCTCCTGACATTCTTTTTATCATAGCGTATTTGACTATATATCGTGATTTATAATATACAACCATAATTCCAGTGCTGATGCACTAGCTTTGGAATTGTTCCTTGGAAAGTTCAGTTTTTTCTGATAATCTGCCTGCTTCAGCAAGATTCTCAAGCTGATGACTGTTTGAACCTTCACCTTTTTTCTTAATTCTTGCAGAGCCTGAGGCTGCATTAAACCTGCAGACTGCGGTAAAGTTACAGTATTTGCAAGGGCTATCTGCACCTCCGGTACTTTGTGCAGGTGATTTTTCGAAGCTTCCCGACAGAATCCTGTCAGCAGTGCTGTGCATCAGATTAACACTATAATCACACACTCCATTCAGGGTACCTGTTCCGGCAACCACAGAGGTTTCAGTCAGAGTACCTTCTTTATTTCCACTAACCGGAACCACAATACTCTGTCCAATGATTGCACCTGTTTCAGGACTTACAAGAGTCCTGTCATGTAGATTGAGCATACGATGTGAGTATATATCTGTTTTGTCATCACTTAGTTCACTTTCACTACTAAGTACCGGATCTAAGTTAGACACCCCTTTAAGCTTCATCTCTTTTTCATATTGAAGCTGGTTAGCTCTTACTATATCTCCATCAGCCTTTTTAATTGCCGCATCACTTGCCATACTTATAACTGGATTTGCGACATGGTAAAAATACATTCCAGCCGGAATGACTTCTGATTCTTTATATTTTTTCTTAAGAATATCCAATATGATTTTTGTATAAACTGTAAGCTGAATATCAAGTCCATCTCTTATATCAGCCGGTAAAAATGAATGATTACCAGTCTTATAATCAATTACTCTTACATACAGTTTGCCTTTTTCTTCAAATGTATCAATCCTGTCGACTTTGCCAAGTATAGTAACAGGTACCTCTGTTCCATCAGGTCTTCTTGCAGTAAACTCAGCAGTAAAGCCCTGCTCAGCCCGTTCTGGAAGCATCTCTCCTGAGACTATATGTGAACGGAGTGTCAGAGCAGTTTTCTTGGATAATTCTCTCATATTATCCTTAATAAACTGAAGCTTTCCGGTTACTTCACCATCCTCCTGAATATCATATTCCTCCCAGGATTTTTCAAAGCTACTTTCAGTTAGTTGCTCAATAGTACTATCTTCAAGAGACTTCCAATCATTTCCGTATTCTTCCCTGACCTGAATAGTAGTCAGTTCAAGAGCCCTATGGACAATATTTCCAACGTCATAGGTTTCAATCTTTTTTTCAGGTCTTTCCTTTAGTCCCAGTATATAATTCATAAAAAATGAATATGGACATCTTGAATAGCTTTCCATCTTAGAGATAGAAAGTTTAATTTCAAGATTCCTCATAATCTGATCGGGAATCAGCTCTGCCTGATTATTGAAGTCTAGTGCCGGCAGAATAAGCGAGCCACATTCAAGTTCCTCACTTTCTTCAAAGGTGAGATATCTGATTACATTTTCCTTATCCTGTTCGAATCTGTCACTGTATTCCTTATCATTACTAAGCACATGAATCTCTTCAAGCATTTCTCTCAGCCAGCCGATATACTGTGCTCTGTCACTTCTATCCGTTCCTTCAAAGGCCTTTATTTTTTCAAGACTTGTGTTCATGGCTGGAAACATTCTGCCTATTCGTCCAAGAATAAAGGACGGCTGCATTTCCTTTCCTTCCAGATCAGACTGGCTATAGCTTATAGTCAGTTTATCCGAAGGTTTTGAAAGTATCTGATAAATCATGAACATTTCATTCATACTCTGCGTTGTTCCGAAATCCGCCAGTTTTTTTCCGGTTCCCAGATTTGTCAGGATACTGCATACTGCTTCCTTGTCTTTTTCAGAAAGAATAGAACCACTGCTTTTATTTACAGGAATAATACCATCATTCACATTAATAAAATGTACCACCTTCGCATCTATGATTCTTGATCTGGCCATGTCACAGATATGAACTGAATCTATTGTTGGTGGAATGACACCTATAGTGATCTCATTAATACCGGATTCCAGTATTTCCGATATTTCAGATATTGTCATTTGTTCTTCGCCCAGCAGATCTTCTGTCTGTTTAAGGAGTCTGTGTAAAATACCATACAAGCTCCTCATAACACGGGCTTCTGCCATAAGACCATATCCCTCAAGATAAGAAGCCGACTCTATCATTTTATCCTGGTATCCAAGATTTTCCATAATAGTTCTGATTGCTTCTATATAAAGTCTAACCTCATGCTTTCCGGTCGAAAGCTCTGTTATAGGCTTAACTGTCTCAACAATCTGCTCTCTGACAATATCCATCTTGTGATATTTTTCTTTCTGTTCTTCAGTAACCTTTCTTCCATAAGGTCTCATTTTTTTATCCCACAGATTGTGACCTCTGATACCAGTTTTTAATATGTGATTTTCAAGATTATCAAGACTGTGTCCATCTTCTATTTCCATCACGCCAGTCTTTACAAATCCAAAGACTCCATTGTAGTCAAAATCACGTGATGCAATGTCGAAAAGCCTGAGAATTGACTCTGTATAAGGGTTCTTCCTAAGCTTTCTATTATAATCAAAGAACACTGGAATATCGTACTCATCGAAAATATTTCCAGCATAATTATCAAGTCCTTCAATGTCGCCAGTTACAACAACAATATCCTTGTAGCGAAGTCCGCTCTTCACCTCACTTCTTATGCACTGAGCAACATATCTTATTTCCTCCTCAGGATTCATTGATGAGAAAATCTTTAGACTATCATCTGTACCACTGAATTCTTTTATTGGAAATCTGAATACATTTTTCTCGAGATGTGCGAGCATATTATTTCTCTCAGGATTTCGATTCATATATATGATGTCCGGCTGATACCCCACAGTTTCCAGAAGGCTTCTGTAGGTTACCCAGCTCTGATAAAAAATGTCATGCTCCTTAACAGAATTATTATTTTTAATAATTTCAGTTTCAATGCACAGACCAAATCTGATATGCTTAGCCCTTTTCGACAAAGCTCCAATTACCGCCAGCTGATCAGGTGTATAACCACGAAATTCATCAAAGCATAAAAAGGCATTATCTACTACTCCACATGCTTTATCACTACGTAAAATTCTTGTCAGAAGCTTCATCCGCTCCTCTGATACACCTATATTCATATCCTGAGTAGAGTTTAAGAATTCCTGGTATAAAAGCCTTACATCAGAAAGCTTAGCAGCCAGTGCATTTCCAGGACTTACATTTAATTCCTTTATTACTTTATCCAGATCCTCAGGAGTAACACTATACTGAATCAGCTCGGAAATGAGAGATTTCATTTTCGATATGAAGCCCATTTTATCGACACTGCTGCCATAGACTGATAGTTTGTCTGATATTCTTCCAGCTACAACACGTACCAGCATATTTTTTTCGTATTCTTCAAGAACTGATAGTTCATTTACTCCCATATCATCGAATATTCTATACGACAGTCTTCCAAAGCCTATGATATCTATATTCATAAAGCCACTTCGGCCGTACATCTTCCGGTTCATATCTATTAGCTTTTTTTCGTAAGCATTTCCGGCCTGTTCAGGAATAACTATAATGAACTTATCCTTCGGATTATCATGCGCAGCCTTCAAAATGTCACTACATAACTTATATGTTTTCCCTGACATGGACGGACCTGCCAGAATACTAAATCTTTTTTCCATATTCACTCCATTATTTGCTAAAAATGTCTTTTTATTGCAAAAACTTTCCTCTTATATTTTAATCGAATGAACTATCTCTTTCCATAGATTTTTTTATAGTATGGGAAGTTTTAGTAAAGTATTATTATTCCCTTGTAAATGACATTTAATCTTTGTATAATAAAAAGATAGTAATGCGATTACTACTATCAATATTTTTATGAGCATTTATTACAAGGGGGGATATTAAAATGCAGACTTTTAAGATTGACTCACCATATAACAACCTTATTTCTATCAAAGTGTCCCAGGGACATTTTGCAACCACTTCTTCACATATAAACTATTATATTGATCTTACAACTCTTAAGGCACGTGCAAGCGAAGCTAAGGCAGTTGCTACTTCCATGAGTCATGAATATATGGCTACTACAATCGTAGATACGATTGTATGCTTAGATAATACCGATGTTGTTGGTGCTTATCTTGCTGATGCTCTTACAAGTTCTGGTATCATGTGTATGAATAGCCATGGAACAATGTATGTTACAAGACCTGAGATTAATTCAATGGGACAGCTCACATTTAAAGATGATGTGATTCCTATGATAACTAATAGACATGTGCTTCTGCTTCTTGCAACAGCAACTACTGGATTCACAACTGAAAAGGTATTGGAATGCATCGAATATTATGGTGGAAAAATCGCCGGAATTTCAGCTATATTCTCTGCTGTAGATTCTGTTGCCGGACATGATATTCATTCTATCTTCCATGTAAATGATTTCGAAGGATATTCATCATATAATTCACATGAATGTCCATTCTGCAAAGCTGGAGTTAAGCTTGATGGTCTTGTATCAGCAGGTGGAATTTCCGAGCTTAAATAGGTATAATCAAATATACAAATTAATACTCATTCAAAAAGGATGGCCGCAAATTATCAGCGACCATCCTTTTTTCTCTATCATATCTTGCATCATACACTTTGTCCGTTAATAAGCATGATACATGCAAGTATCACGCCCACAACATAGACAAGTATCTCAAATATTCCAATCACTAAAAATATGCGAGTTTGTTTGTTTCCTTCCTTCACGGCCATTGCAGCAATTACTGTTCCCACAATAGATACCACCAGACATGGCAGTGGCGCCAGAAAAATGTTCAGTATGCCTATTAACGCAATTATTGAATAGACAGGCCCTCTATTTGTTGGTCTTTCAAGTATCGTTGCAATTCCCATACATATTGTTGTTACAACCAAAACAATAATTGGTATCAGTATTAGTATCTTTGCAATACTATGTTTTTTATTATTCATTTATTTTGTTATCCTTATATACAAAACTTCGCAGGTATCATGAGATGAGTAACAATTAATCTTCAAATATATCAGGATGTTCTCCCGACCATCCCGCCTCCGGAATGCAGGACAGATATGATACTTCTTCTTCAGTAAGACTAAAGTCGAATATATTCATATTTTCCTTCATTCGCTCTAAGCTTGATGCCTTTGGAATCACTGGTATTTCCCTCTGAATAAGATAGTTAAGAAGTATCTGAGCTGGCGACTTACCATATTTTTCAGCAAGTCTAATAATACGCTCGTCTCCCAGCATTTTTGCTCTTCCAAGTGGACTCCATGCTTGTGGAACAATTCCTTCCTTACGTAAAAATTCCAAAGTATACTCCTGCATATATCCAACATGAAGCTCCAACTGATCAACCATTGGCATAATACTTGCAGCTTCCATAAAAGGTCTCAAATGATGCGGCAGAAAGTTTGATACTCCTATCGCTTTCGCTCTTCCTTCAGCATATAGTTCCTCAAGAACCTTCCATGCATTAACAGCCTTTTCAAGCCATTTATCATCATTTGCGCTGGCCTTAGGCCAATGAAGCAGGAACATATCAAGATAAGTAGTTTTAAGCTTCTCACACGACTGTTCGAAGGATTCTCTTGTCTCCTTCGTTCCAAACATCGTAGGCCATACCTTACTGCAGATAAATATATCCTCTCTGGATACGCCAGAATCAATAATAGCCTCTCCTATAGCATCCTCATTAAAGTAAAAGCTTGCAGTATCTATATATCTGTACCCAGCTTCAATCGCTTCCAGGATGACCTGCTTTCCGCCCTTCTCGGTCGACAGATATGAGCCATATCCAACCATTGGGATTTTTACATTATTATTTAATACTATTTCCTTCACTTAACCACCTCTTTATATACTTCTTAAAACAGAAACAATTATGAACCATATTCTACCATATTATAGGTTAAATCAAGAGGATTGTGAATATCAAAACAAGTTTTATGCATGAAAAAAACGAGTTGAACAATTGTAAACAAACGTTAGTTCAACTCGTCTCTTTTTGATTTCCTAAATATAATCACCTAGTTATCAATCAACCCTTTTTGATTCCACAAATGAATCTGTTACATTTATCTTATTCTGAACCACTGCTCCCAGAAGCATCATGATTATATCATCAACTGGTCCAGGAAGAAGATCTGGACATACTACATATCCTATTGCAACTGCTATTACTAAAAATTTTAACAGTTTAGCCATTGACTCACTTCTCATTTCCATAAGCGTTCCTCCTTATGCACTAACTTTGTTTTTATAATGAAACAGACTTACCATTTCATCGTCTTCTATATCATCATCTTCAAACTCTTCACTAATCCATTCAAATGATCCATAATAAAGGATCTTCCATTCCTTGAGAGGTATCAGCCTGTTGCCTTGTTTATCAAAGTTTCCTGATTTTAATTCATCTATGAATATCTTTTTATCATAACGGGAACTCCTTACAACCTCAGCATGATTCGTTTCTTTATTACAGGAAAAACAGAAAAGCCTTTGCAATCGTCCCTCTTCCTCGGTCTTTTCTATTTCTTTTCCCAATGGAATTCCTTTCTTTCCGCACCGTGTACAATAGAATTCCTGGTCAAATATCATCTTCCTGTTTCCACTCATCCTTATCACCTCCCCCCGGCTTTTTAAATGTTGAAACATCCAAGACTCCGATCTCTTTTGAAAATTGTCTCTGTTTCTCCATCTTTTCAATTAACCTGCACTTATAAATCCGCTCAATCACTGTCATAATACTTTTTCCTCCAAAAATCGTTAAGTAATCAAATTAGCAAACTATCAAATCACTCAAGACATCTTTATTATATGGATTATTCATTTCAATATACATAACGAAAAAAGCGAATTATCGCTTTATAAACATATGAAAATGGCAAAATAAAAGTTTCTTTTCAAAATATTGATTATATGTTAGCATAATATGAAAGCTTTAAGTAAAAGGGGTAAGTAAACAAAAATGGGTAAAAAATCAATTAAAGAGGATAAGAATATTTATTTTCAGAGTCGTGAAGAGGCAGGACTAACACGTGCTCAGGCTAGTGAAATCATGGGATTCATTTCAGAGAGCCGTATTGAAAAAATAGAGAGTGAAAAAACAACCGTCCAACCGGAGGATGTTGTTGCTATGGCTGAAGCCTATAAAAAGCCCAGTCTTTGTAATTACTACTGTTCTCATGAATGCAGAATAGGCGAAGCTTATGTTCCTGAGATCAAGCTTTCCTCTCTTGCTGAAATATCACTTGGAATACTGTCTTCCATCAATTCTCTAAATCAACAAAAAGACCGCCTGATTGAAATTGCATCAGACGGTAAAATAAACGAAGATGAAGTTACAGATTTCTTATTAATTCAGAGCCGACTTGAAAAGCTTTCACTTTCCATTGATTCTTTAAAACTCTGGCTGGAAAATGCTATCGCAAACGGTCAGCTCGATTCTGCAACAATTCAGAAACTGCAAGATAATAACTAATAAGTATTAATCCCTCAAGCGTTTCAGATCTGCTTTATCGACTATAACAAGAAGCTGATTATCTTCCGCAAGTGGAACTTCCGGATCAACATATGCTTTAGTCTTATTGCTCACTTTTATTGCAACTACATTTGCTCTATATTTCTGTCTCAAATTCAGCTCTTTAAGGTTTTTTCCGATCCAATCCTTAAGAGGCTTCATCTCAAGAAGACAGAGTGTATCATCAATATTAAAGAATTCCAGGAAAGAATCTGACATAAGAATACGAGCATTTCTAAGCCCTGATTCTTCCTCAGGGAATATTACCTTATCAGCTCCTACTTTAGTGAGAATTGCACCCATTCTTTCATCTGATGCCTTTGCCAATACATATGGTACTCCAAGCTCTTTTGATACCATAACAGACATTATACTGGATGTAAGATCAGTACCCATTGCTACTACTACTACATCAATATCTTCAAGACCTATTCCCTTAAGTGCATCTGCCTTCGAAACATCTGCTTCTATAGCGTAGGTTACACAGTCTGACAGCTCCTCTATCAAATCGGGATTCTTATCAACAACCATAACATCCAGTCCCGCATCATAGAGACTTAGTGCCAGTTTTTTTCCAAATCTTCCCATTCCAAATACTGCAAATGATTTTGATTTAGCCATTATTTTTCTCCTTATATCTTTCTAGTCAATTTCTACTTATCCTACAAAATAGTTTCCTCTCGGGAACTTCACAAGATTCTTGTCTGGATTACTGAAATTAAAGAACAGTGCCATTGAGATAGGTCCAATTCTTCCCAAATACATTGATACTATAATAATTAATCTACCAATAGTATTCAGTTTAGGTGTCAGTGCCCTCGAAAGACCTACAGTTGCCGTTGCACTGAAGGTTTCATAGAGCGCGTCTGTCATACAAACATCATTTGTCAGGAGAATAAGTAACAGCATTACAAATGTAACTGAAAAGCTAACTGTTATTATTGCTGCTGATTTATGTATCAGATCACGACCTATCTTTCTTCCATATAGAACAGTTTCATTTCTGTTTCTGATAAATGAAACTGCATTTATCAATGCGACAAAAAAGGTTACTGTTTTTATACCACCAGCTGTTCCTACCGGTGAACCACCTATGAACATATAAAGGATTCCGATAGCACAAGTGGTGTCTGTCAGCCCATCCTGTGGAACCGCCGCAAATCCAGCTGTTCTGAAGGTTACTGACTGGAAGATACTGTTAAGAATCTTCCCTCCAAGTGACATATTAGCAAGGGTAGCCTCATTACTATATTCTGCAATAAAAACTACTATTGCTCCAGATATTATCAGTCCAAGTGTCAGCCACAGTACAAGTTTGGTATGTTCACTAAGTCTTTTAAGAACAGTTTTTACAGAATACTTCTTATGGATTCCTTCTGCAAATCCCTTAACAAAGTCGAACCATACTACATAGCCAAGACCACCTAGTACAATAAGAAACATTGTATTGATCAATACGAGTGCATTACCATTATAATCGATCAGACTGTTCGGACCTATTATATCAATTCCCGCATTACAAAATGCTGATATTGCAGTAAAGACTGATATCCAGATTCCCTCTCCTACTCCAAACTGAGGGATAAAAGCAATCATATAAAATAACGCCCCAATTCCTTCTACCACAAAGGTTCCGGCAAAAACTCCCTTTAGAAATTTTATCAGGCCTGACATTGAATCAAGGTTAAATGCATCATGAAGCATCAGATTCTGGCCTAATGTAAATCTTTTATGTATCATCAACATGAATATTGATGTAACAGATATTACACCCAGTCCACCAAGCTGAATTAAAATCAAAATAATGATCTTACCAAACAGACTCCAGTGGGAAAATGTATCAACAACAACAAGACCTGTAACGCAAATAGAAGTAGTCGATGTAAAAAGTGCTGTTACTATGCCTGTTGCTTCACCCTCTGCGGTAGATATCGGAAGCATAAGCAGAATTGTTCCAACTATAATCGCACCTAAAAAGCTAAGAGGAATAATCTGAGCTGATTTTATTTTGTTTTTCATTTTATTTCTTCCTCCATGTACTCGGCGATAACATAATAAGTACAGGAACTAATTCAAGTCTTCCTGCGATCATATCAAATATAAATACCCATTTGGATAATATACTAAATCCTGAAAATCCTCCCGTAGGTCCAACCTCTCCCAGTCCCGGACCTATGTTATTTATAGTAGCTGCAACCGCTGTAAAAGAAGTTACCACATCGTATCTGTCAAAGCTGACTACTATAAGCGAAAACAGATATACAAACATATATGCCATGAGATATACATTAGTTGTTCTAAGTACATTTTGATCTACTGATTTGCCATCAAGACGTACTGTTTTAACTGAATTCGGATGGATATAACTCTGCAGTTCTCTCTTAATCTGCTTAAAATATAATATCCATCTTGAAACCTTCATACCACCACCGGTACTTCCTGCACAGGCTCCAACAAACATTATAGCAACCATGATTGTTTTAGACATGCTGGACCATTTATTGAAGTCAGCTGTCGCATATCCCGTAGTGGTCATGATTGAAGCAACCTGGAAAAAGGACTGCTGCAGAGCTTTTGGAAAGCTTGTAAATACCATCTCTGACTCAATTCCGATCAGGTTGGTAAATCCCTGATAAACTCCCAACGCAACAGTAATACTGGTCACAATATATATTATCAAATACCAGATAACCTCTTCACAGCTCAGAAGACTCTTATATCTTTTCATAATAATGAGGTAATAAACGTTGAAGTTTACACCAAACATTATCATTCCAACAGTAAGTATATTCTGACAAGCCGTGCTATAGCTCGTTATACTATCAGATTTGATTCCAAATCCACCTGTACCAGCAGCTCCAAATGCATGACAGATTGAATCAAATACGGGCATGCCGGCAAGTACAAGAATTATTATCAAAGCAAGAGTCATAACTGTATAAATAGTATAAAGAGTAAGTGCAGTTTCCCTAACTCTTGGAACTATTTTTTCTACTGAAGGTCCCGGGCTCTCTGCTCTCATAATATTCATTTCATCTGCATTTGATGGAATAAATATAAGCATAAATACAAGAATTCCCATACCGCCTATCCAGTGTGTAAAGCTTCTCCACATAAGAAGGCATCTTGGCATAGATTCTATGTCTGTAAGTATGCTTGCTCCAGTTGTAGTAAATCCTGATGCCGTTTCAAAAACTGCATCTGTAATACTCGGTATGTAACCGCATAAAACAAATGGAATCGCACCAACCACGCTAAGTACAATCCAGGAAAGTGCTGTTATCACGAAGCCTTCCTTTGCCCTGATTGCCTTTTTTCCAGGCTTGATCATGGTCAGAAGAGCTCCAACGAGAAATGCAATTGCTGCATATACGATAATCAGAAATGTCTCTCGTTCATGATAAACAATTCCTGTTATGATAGGCAGAATCAAAAGTAATCCTGTCATCTGTATCGCGAGTCCGATTGTATATATGATAACTTTATGATTCATAATTTACTCAGCCCTCTTTTTCACTATACCCTGAATACTTGTTAATCCCTTATGGGTTGTAACAACCACAACACTATCTCCAAGCTCCAGAGTGTCACTTCCACCAGGCCTGATTATTTTGCCCCTCCTGTTTATACTGCATACAAGAGTATTGTCTATCATACTTATATCCTTAAGCTCCCGTCCTGCATATTCAAAATCTTCACCAACTATTAGTTCGAGAGCTTCTACCCTGTTATCCATAATCTGGTACAGAGCCTCTACTTCACTTCCCATGGAATTCTGCATTGAACGAACATATCTTGCAATGTAATCTGCCGTAATAGATTTTGTACTGATGATTCTTCCGATAGGAAGTTCACTCACAAGATCCTCATATGAATTTCTATGAATTCTTGTAATAGTCTTAATCTTATTATTTATTTTTCCAAGATACAGTGACAACAGAATATTTGCCTCATCCTGATGCATAAGGCAGCATACAGCATCCATATCTTCCACAGATTCCTGAAGAAGAAGTCTCTTTTCTGTTGCATCTCCACTGATAATCATGGCTTTTGGAAGAAGCTCAGCAAGTTCTTCGCATCGCTCCCTGTCCTTTTCTATAATCTTGACATTTATTCTGAGTGCAAGAAGCTTTTTGGCCAGATAATAACTTATTGTACCACCACCAGCTATAAGCACATTTTTAATCTTCTTAGCTTTGATACCAATCTTATTGAGGAATGCATTTACCTCTTCCATTGATAATCTGACAGAAATCTTATCTCCAGCATGAAGCTTAGTATCACCGTTTGGAATGATAACCTCCTTGTCATGCTCAACAACACAAATAAGAAAGCTTGTTCCGACCTTGTAGGACATTTCCTTGATGGTCAGATTATCAAGAACAGAATTCTCAGGAATCTCTATTCCTATAAGGCTTATCTTTCCTTTGGCAAATGTATCTACCTCGAGAGCTGATGGTATCTGAATCAATCTCACAATTTCGTCAGCAGCAACCATTTCAGGATTTATGGACATGGAAAGTCCCATTTCATCTCTGAGATACTCAATCTCATCAGTATATTTCGGACTTCTTATTCTTGCAATAGTCTTACATTCACCAACTTTTTTAGCCATAAGGCATGTCAGCATGTTAGTTTCATCATCGTTTGTAACAGCGATAAGAAGATTAGCATTTTCAATACCTGCATCCTTAAGGTTGCTAATTCTATTACATTCTCCCTGGTATCCCATTACATCAACAGTACTTGTAACCGTTGACAATGCATCATAATCCTTATCCATGACAGTAACTTCATGTCTTGATGATGCAAGCAGTTCAGCCAGATTCTGCCCTACCTTGCCACAGCCGGCAATTATTATATTCATCTCTGATTTTCTCCATTGTTTTTTGGTGCGTCAATCAATTTACTAGAATATCTCTGACGCTTTATTCTGGTAATTTATTCTAATGTATTCCCCTCACACATTATAATCATATCAGGAAATTAGTAAATAATTAATTATTCAAAAGTAATTAGAGTGTTTAAGCTGAGTATGCATGTCTCAAATACAGTCTCTGAAATTCATCATATTCTCCCAGGCCTTTGAAAAGTGTCTCAACAGTATAGCCTGAAGACTCAAGTTTTTCGACCAGATTTGAGTATTCACGTGAGAGTTCATTTTCAATCTCCTCTCCCGCTACAAACTCAAGGGGTACCAGAACTATACGTCCCTCATTTTCTCCCGCTTTCTGAAGCTCTTTAATAACCTTATATAAGCGGTCTTCGCCTTTCAGAGTTGCTACATGGCTCTTTGGAAGGATTTTTTTCATAGCTGCTTTAAAAGCTTCAAGCTCCGTTACTCCTTCACCTTTAACCCCTTCAGCAACTAGAATCAGTCTGTCTTCAGCGACTATCGATCCAAATGCACCATAGAATGCTCTGGCTGTAATTTCCGCATCTGCTTCAGATGATAGTAACGGTTTTGATATACGCACATTTTTAAAAAGTGCTGCAACAGATGAAACCTCTTCACGAAGACTAATATGACTATCATCCTCAATAATGTCCGTTGTGACAATTAAAAGATCCGTCACACCTGCCTCTTTCATTGAAAGCATTGCAGCCTTGACATTCTGGAGTTTTTCGCCTGTTATCTCCCTAAATGCTTTTCTCACATTACTGTCTGTATAGGCACAGGTGATCTCGGCATCCTCCATCCTGTCACCGATTGATAGCACGAATTCATCTATGGTCCTCTGCTTTGCCTGCAGGTTGACCGTACCATGATTTACTACGATAATTCCCTGTTTCATATATCCTATTCCCCATAGTTCTCTATTCTTTACTTCGTCCAGATTCCATTTTCATCCAGATAATAGCCATCTATATATTCTGATACTGCCATAGCGCCACTCTTTTTCAGATAATACCAGTTTCCCTTGTATTTGACCCATCCCGTCTGCATTTTGCCAGCTTCATTAAAGTAATACCATTTTGTGCCAATTTTCAGCCAGCCTGTTGTCATCTCACCATTTGTTTTAAGATAATACTTATGTCCTTTAGTGGCGAGCCAGCCTCGATGCATTATACCATTTCCTTTGAAATAATACCATTTGCTGCCTATTTTTTTCCAGCCCTTTGTATATTTGCCAGTTGTATTAAAATAGTACCATTTCTTGGCAACCTTTTTCCAACCGGTAACCATATAACCATTTTTATCAAAATAGTATTTAACGCCCTTAATCTTGAGCCACTTTGACTTAGGATATGTACCATCCTTACATACATACCACCAGCCCTTGCTGTCTTTATGCCAGCCAGGCTTTTTAGCATCCATTTTAGAATCTGTAAATCCCTTAGGCTTACTTCCGAAAATGTCGCTGAGTATCTGTACTGCACTCATTTCCAGATAGCCTTCCTCATCTGTAAGGCCATTTTGACCATTCCATCTGAACTGAGTATAGCCAGAAAGATAGTCACTTCCTCTACTGGAATCAGGAAATCTTTTATACCAGTCATAAAAATACTTCTTCATATAAAAGGTTGCAAGAGTATTTGCCTGAGAGTTTCTATCACCAGAAGGGGTAGCCGTTCCAGTTAACATAACTCCTGGAGGACTTGAATGAAGAAGCACAACACTACCATCATCACAGCTTCCTACAACAATCCATGTATGGGTGTCACTGCTCATTACATCCCCTGCCTTATAATCAGCAACTGAAGATGCATTTATTATCTTACCAAAGCCCTTATCCCGAAGTCCTTCAAGAACTTTATCTTCGTAATCGATATATCCAGGCTGGTTATTCTTGGTTTCTAATGCATTATATAGTGCCCATCCAACATAACCACTACAATCCAGTCCCAGATGAATAACACTGACATCCTCCTTATAATTATAATCCTTATAATTATATGAAGAAGTCTGCTTAGCGGCAAATTCAGCCCATTTAGGAGAAAGGCCTATGGTTCTTGCTTCTTTACCAGCACCCGTATCCTCTTCATTCCAGCCACCGCCAAAAATATACATGGTGGTGCCAACCGGTTGAAATCCTATCTCAATAAAATCTTTAATCGACTTCGCTTCATTTTTAGTCTGCGCATGAACATTTACTGTGAATGTAGATATAGTAAAAGCCATAACAAGCAGAAAACCTATTATACGATTAATATAATCTTTTCTCATACTTTCTCCTTACCAATATAGTTTTTTGCCTAAATCATACCCACTGATAATATATCTGATCTAACCTTTAGTTCTATTGAAAGCACTAAGAAGACTTAGTCTTCTTGCTCTTTGAATCATAGTAAGGCTTAGTCTTGTCAAATACTATATGCATCTGATTCTGATTTCTGACAGCCTTTACAGCATTTGTGTATTTAACAACATAGTCAGAAAGCTTACTCATATACTCATCTTCTGATATACTTCCATCTGCAACTCCTGACAGTCCCTTCTCCCAGCTTGCCGTAAGGTCAGCTCTTAGGAGTCCATTGATTGAATATAAAACCACATCATAGATTATTTCCCCCAGAAATGTAGGAGTCAGCACCTGAGTTTTCTTATTCAGATTAATATATTTGTTAGTTACAAGCTTGGTAATAATAGAATCTCTTGTAGCTGAGGTTCCTATACCACTTCCCTTGATCTGTTCACGAAGTTCTTCGTCCTCAATAAGCTGTCCAGCATTTTCCATGGCAAGTATCATCGAACCGGATGTATATCTTTTAGGTGCGCTGGTCTTGCCTTCCTTGATTTCGAAACCATTGCAGGAAAGAACACTTCCCTTCCTCAATCCGGAAATATAATCCAGTACCTCCTGAGATGCTGCCATTTGCTCCTCCGAATCTGAGGTTTTATCAGACGAGTCAGAGGTTTTATCAGCCGAGTCATTATTTTTGCCATAGTTTGGATCTGCGATAACAAGATATCCCGGTTTCTTCAAAATCTTGAAGGAAGCATTGAATTCTTCGGTTTTTCTCGTCAATATCACACTTATCTTCTGATACTCAGCAGGTGGATAAAAGATTGATAAAAACCTTCTTGCAATTACCTCATATACCTTAGCCTGAATAGTAGTCAGTTTGCCCAGTTGACCAAGCCCCTGACCAGTAGGAATTATGGCATAATGGTCTGTTATCAATTTATCATTAACGTATTTTGACTTAGCAATTCCCTTATAACCGCCCTGATTAATAATATTCTGAGCAAATGGAGCCAGCTTCTGATAATTACAAAGTCCTCTGATATTTTTATCAATCTCTTTCGAAATAGCAGTAGACAGAACTCTGGCATCAGTTCTTGGATAAGTTACCATCTTCTTTTCATACAGCTCCTGCACTGTATTCAGAGTTTCTGTAGGGCTTATCTTAAATAGTCTGGAACAGTCATTCTGAAGTTCTGCCAGATTGTATAGCATTGGTGGATTCTTCTTCTCTGTCTTCTTAGTCAGTTCCTTGATACGTAGCTCCACCGGAACAGGATTATCACAGTATTCTATTAACTGCTCTGCATCAGCTCTTTCCTTAAAACCATTTTCCTTATAAAGCTTTGGGCTGTTATAATATATACTTCCTTGAACCGCCTTCCACTCAGCTTCAAAAAGTGTAATATTATCTGCTTCCTCAGGTTTCTTTCCTACCTTGGCAGTAACACGATAAAAAGGCGTAGGAATAAAATCCCTAATCTCTCTTTCCCTTTTTACGATCATTCCCAGCACACAAGTCATAACCCTGCCTACAGCAATGACACATTTGTCTGTACCTAAATACTGTTTTACCGGATATGAATACTTAAGAGTAAGTGCTCTTGAAAAATTAATTCCCATAAGGTAATCTTCTTTTGCCCGTAGATAAGCTGAGCAGCTAAGATTATCATATTCTGAAAGAGGTTTTGCTTCTTTTATTCCTCGTAAGATTTCTTCCTCTGTCTGAGAGTCGATCCAGACTCTCCTTCTGTCTTTGTTAGCAGGAACCTTAGCCTGCATATCAACTAAACGATATATGTATTCACCTTCACGTCCCGAGTCAGTGCAAACATAAATAGTTTCAACATCATCACGATTAAGAAGTTTTTTCACCACATTAAACTGCTTACTTACAGCAGGGATAACCTCATACTTATATGAATCAGGGATAAATGGAATTGTATCCATTGACCACTTCTTTAGAGCTGCATCATATGCATCAGGATAGCTCATTCCTACAAGATGTCCCACGCACCAGGTAACTATGTAATTGTCGTCTTCTATAAAGCCATCTTTTCTAGAGCCCTTGACCTTTAAAGCATCCGCAAATTGCTGGGCTACAGAAGGCTTTTCAGCTATGAAAAGTTTTTTATTAGTCATTTATTATGTTGAGTTGACTCAACTCGTCCCCTTATTTAGTAATTTTTCGTTTTTTTACTCCACATAACATTTCTCTTTTTTGGTAATGTAAAGTTGTAACTACACACCATTACAAGACAATCAGAAAGGAGAATGATTATGGAAAGAAACGATTGTGTTGTAGTATCTCAACTCCCTGGATATATCAATGAAGTAAGGGAATTGATGATACAAAAGAATTATAGTCCAAATACTATAAGAGAAGCTGATGTCGTATGGAGAGATATTATTGAATATTCTACTTCCATATCATCACAAGTATTTGATGAGGATTTCTGTCAAAAATTTTTTGAAAGATATTCTCACTACGAAACGGATTCTTGTTATCCGTTTTATCGATTAACCCGATATACATATATGCTGTCGGATTATATCAAATTTGGAGTAATCTTTCGTGTTTTTTCAAAGAAAGACGAATCCTTCAATAAAGGATATATTACTCTATTTAATTCTTTTTTGGAAGAGGAAAAACAAAAAAGAAATCTCTCCAATAGCTCTATAAGTGG
>JAILEL010000307.1 GCA_024687845.1 Eubacterium sp. | reverse complement strand
CACCTAAAAACTCTAGTAATGGGGACTTTAATCTTTGATTCCTCATAAGACACACGTAATCTAAAAGGTTTTCGATTTTTATAAATCTATTACGTATTTCTAGGTCATTGTATCTTCTGTTTGCAGTCGCGACTGAAGGAACCATATAATAATCCCTCCCTTCAAATAGACTCATTTTATTTATTAAATTATTTTCATATTCCATTGCATTAACCATAAGATGTCCTCTTTTTAATATTTTTTGAGAAAAAAAGTCCGCTTATCTAAATTATTCATAGATAAGCGGTTCAACACCAAAAGCATCATTAGAAACAGTCCCTATTATTAAAGTCGTTTCCACTTATCAATATAATATTCATCATATGCGCGCATTAAACTTAAGCCCTGCCCATTTACTCCAGACAACGCTATCCTAAGATCATTATATACATCTTTAATTAATCCTACCGCGAACATACCAATTTTATTCCCTTCCGAAAGTTTTGAACTGACTTTCGATTAATGTATCAGAGAACTGTATTATAACATATTGAATCGAATAAGGGTATACTTATTGACGTAATTATACTATCATTATAATCTGAGTTAACCGTAAATAGTAACTCCGAATACGCTTATTCTTCTTCCTTTTTCTTTCTCCCTGGTTTCTTCTTTTCCTTCTCTTTTTCCTTCTCCGCTTCTTTCTCTTCCGCCTCAAGCTTTGCGATTTCTCTGTCTATTCTTGCAATGACCGCATCTATATCTTCCATATCGCCATTTCTATCCCTAAATGGATTGAATGGTGCTCTTAATGAATCTCTTGCATCCTTTGTGTCCATTTCTTTTCTCTTCATTTCCTTAACTAATTTCTGAAGGTCAAAGTACCGAACGCTGATGTCATCATGAGTCTTTTCATTTATTGGTTTCATTAATTTCACATTTTTATAAACTTCTTCATAGTCAGGAAGTTTAGTAATATATCTAAGTCTTCCATTAAGTATAATCAATGCCTGTCCTATCTCCATGGCACCTAACTGCGATGCAGTAATCAGAGGTTCCTTCTGATTAACTTTATCGACCTTGATATAACGCGAACCACAGATATTCGAAAATCTTTCAAGCGTATCATAATTATTGCAGCTGAAAGCAACGGTTGTTGATACATTTCCTAAAATAGTTTCTGTCTTACTTTCTCCATATATATCCTTCAGCTGACTTAAGCTCTGGAGAATCATATAGATTCGGATATTTCTTGAACGCCCTGCACTCATAAGATGCGGAAGATTAGAAATGGCCTTTCCTATGTTTCCAAGTTCTTCAAGAAGAATATTCAGTCTGCAAGGAAGAACTCCATCGTATTTATTCTGAGCAATACTGATGAAATGTGTAAGCAGCTGGCTCACTAGTACACCAGCAAGATCATCATATACCGGACTCTCATCGGGAATGATGATGTATATCGCAACTGGCTTATCTCCTAACAACTCATCGATTTTCAGATCTGAATATGATGTAAATCTCTTGAGTCCCTCACTACGAACAAACAGCGAAAGTCCCTCCAGAAATACTGATCTTATACCTGCTTTTGTATCACTTGCTGTGGTCACATATCCCAGAAGAAGCATGGATTCTACTGAATCCTTAGGAAGCATATTTACGAATTCCTTAAGATATGTTGAAGCTCCAAATCTTTCCTCACCTGTTGCAATGAAATTATAAACATTACAGATATTAATCTCTTCTGGCTCTGCAAAATCCAGAAGAGCATGAACGACTCCGATAAAAACGGAACGTGCAGACTGAATCCAGAAAGGATCCTGATTCTCCGGAGCAGGATACAGATTGTGACTCAGTTCATCCAATATAGCCTCTGCACGTTCCTTATCCTCAGGATTTCCAGAATGATATAAGACCGTAATCAGGTGAAGAGGATTCCATCTAACACTATACAGCAGATTACGGAAATCAATACATATAAGCTGATGATTTTCTTCGGCATAACAGGCGGTATATTTATATAGCTCTCCTTTGGGATCAACTGCGATCAGACTTTCCTTATTATTCAGTACTGAAGCACATGTTTGATAACTCATTCTCCGGGATTTACCCATTCCAGAGCCACCGAGGATATTTGTATGACCTTCACTGTTATTTACATATCCTATAGCATTATGGAAATACAGAGTTGCTCCTCCACACTTTGTCCTCTTTGGGGAACATAGTTCTTTTATTATTTCCTTTTCAACTGCGAATTTATCTCCAACCTTATTCATAAATCATCACCCCACTTTATATTTTATCTCGAGTTTCTTTATACTCGTAGAGTTTATCTCCGGTGTATACATGTCATAATCAACATTTCGTATAACATCATCAATTACAATCTTTATGTCACGACAGACCTGGACTTTACTCTTCTCGATTATGGCGCTTAGCACCTTTGATAATGCTTCTTCAGAAGTAATTGTAATATCCATACTTTCCAGTCTCTCGAGTACGATGTCTACAAAATCAGAGTTGCTATATCTATCTACTTTGTACTGCTCAAACCATTCAAGTTCCTTAACTATCTTGTCATAAAACCTTACACCCTCTTTTGAGGATTTCGGATTAATAAATAGAATGAATGAAGAAAACTCAGAATATTTCTTCACATTTTCAATAAACAGATCAAACTGTTCTCTATTGAAATAATCAACAAGAGCAGTTATGTTGATAGCTATAACTCCTTCATATTCATTTCCATAGCAACACATATTATCAATGTCATTAAAAATCTCTTCAATCTGTGAGTAAGAGCCATCTAGTTTATACTCCAGGCATATTGACTTTCCTGTAAAATTCCTAAGGTCATTATCCTTATAGGTTTCTGATATTAACTCTGTAATATAACTCTCTCCATTCCCTTCATCTATTTTTATCAGAAAATCAGGCAGCTTACGTCTAAAATTCTTGTACGATTTATATTCAGATTTCAATATCTCAAGTCTACCGACTATGCAATTAAGACCAACACACATTTCTCGTCCCTCTCTTTCTATTCTTATTCATAGTTAACTGTCCAGTAGGTGCTTCAAAAATATAGAATCACTCTGGAAATCCAACTATATCGATAAGTCCATATTCCTTCGCTTCTGCTGCCGACATCCAGTTATCCCGCTCCATATCTGCTAACACAGTTGCATAATCCTTAGAACATTCCTCGGCAATGATCTCAGCCAGATTCTTTTTCGTCTTCTGAATATGATCAGCAACAATGGAAATATCTGTAGCCTGTCCCTGAACACCTCCTAGCGGCTGATGTATCATTATTTCTGTCGATGGAGTTGCTATACGTTTTCCTTTTGTCCCTGCCGCCAAAAGAAACGCCCCCATAGAAGCAGCAATTCCAGTAGCTATAGTATTAACATCGCTCTTCAGACCATATTTTATATAATCGAAAATAGCCATTCCTGCACTGACAGATCCTCCTGGGCTATTAATGTAAAGAAAAATATCTGAATCACTCATTTCGTCCAGATATAGTAGCTGAGAAATAACAGACGCAGCCATCTCATCTGTTATCTCCGAAAAAATCATAACAGCTCTATTCTGTATAAGCTGGTGAGCTATCGGCTCAGTCCGAAAATCATCTTTTCCTTTATTCTCTATGAATTCTGGTAAATACATAATACATTCCTCCATTCTTTTTTTGCTTTCATAATATATATGCTTTTTTAAGACAAAAAAATTGCATTTTCGACAAAAAAATTAAAAATATTTTTCAAAAATGCAATTTCAGTAAAGTACTTTAACTATATTCAATTTTATCACTTCAACTATAAGAGCGCATTAAACCAATACTATAATCAATCCTCCTTATTCATGTCGACCTGTTCTGTAATCTTCATTTGTCTATTAGCAAGTACCACGCAAGTAGCAAAAAGCATAATATCCGTTGCGGCTTGCCATCTGCTTCCAAGAAATGGTGGTCTCAGATAAATAAATAATAAAAACTCAGCTATTATACTAATCATGAGTTTTAATATAAAATATATTGCTGTACCAAAACAAAGATAACCTTCAAAGGACTTAGTACATTTCCTCGATAAAAACAGAAGAAAAATCGCTATACCAACTATTGCAAGTACGATTAATACGACAAATATGATACCAAAACTTAAGCCAAAGGATATAAGTGGATAATCTATCGCCAACTTGGTATATAAAAGTTTAGAAGCGTCATCAAAATACTCAGCACCATTTCCTATTAATAACATATCTTTCATGGCTCTTTTAGTTTCTAGATACATATAACCATATCCATAAGGATCTGACTGTCCACCTGTGAAAGCTGCTGATAATCTGTTATTTATGTATTCAGATGAATAATTAATACAAAAAATGATAACAAATGATATCAGGATTATTCCAATCACTATACCTAGCTTTTTCTTTGAAATATAACCATCAAGAGCAAACTTAAGAAAAATCAAAATAACAGTTACTATATATGCAAGCGTGTCACCTGCATAGCTCCAGAATTTTATTCCCATTATTGTGGGTACTATAGTAAATGCTACAATTAATTCTATCCAAAATAATAATGAACTCGGCTTATACTGGCTCTCATCACTGGTACATTCATATGAATATAAAAAAAACGTCATTGGAATCAGACCTATAGTCTGAAGTACACCCATTGAAAAGAAGAAACTTCCAAGGAACAATCCACCTGCTATAACATTAAAATCAAATAGCGAAAATATCACGCATATCAAAACAAGAAACATATACGCTATAACAAACCATTTTCTAAGCACCTCTCTTTTTATGCAGAATAGTATAATCAGTGTTATACAAGTGCTAATAATATAAAATAAATATATTTCTAATGGATATGCAGAAAAATAATCAATGATTCCACCAGCTGGCATATCTTCAAAAATATTCACCCTTCCCCATAAGGCTATAATTCCCGACAGAATGCATAAAATAGTAATAGCGCCAATACATATTATTAATGATACCTTATAACCTGTTTTTAAACCTCTTTCTTCATTCAAGTCTTCCATACCTTTACTAATCCTCCCTAGTCTTCCTTTTCTATAATTTCACTTCTCATCAGTAATGCTATCAAATCAGCAAAAAAATCATCATACTTTACGATGCCTGCCTGGATGTACGTAGCGCAATATGTTCTGGCTGCATTCAGACTAAACTTTCTATAATCAGGTGTATTTTTATAAAGAGCTATGACGCAATAGGTCAGAAGCATTTCAGGCTGATCAAACTTCTCTATATACGTCCTCATTACGTTTTCTACAGTACTGATATCATATTCTTTTGCTTCAGTTTTATAATTCTTATCAGCTTTCTTCCCATGGTAATCCTTCATAAAATCAACCATGAGTCCTGTTTCAACATATCCCGTTATTTCACCATATATCTGTTCCTTATTATTATCTCGGTTAGCTGAGTGAAGCGGATTGTCCTCAGGATTATCCAGAGATATATCTTCTGTCTCTTCATTCTCTATATGTTTAATTAAATCGAACT
>JAILEL010000219.1 GCA_024687845.1 Eubacterium sp. | reverse complement strand
TCAACTGCATCACTATCTGTTATACCGCTCTCTATATCTTTGATGCTGCATTTAAAAGCATGATGACGATATTCATCACTTCCGTCAGTATTACTAACAGCAGCCTTAACAGTAACAAAATCTTCTTTTTACAAATGCCTTACTATCTGACTTGCCACAAATTCCTCTGCAGTGGAGAGGCCATGCTCATTACATATTTTACATATTGAAAAAACTATAATATCACATCCTTTCTCTTCGCTTTGCCCTTTACCATACGCTATCCTCAAATCTTTCCATCGCCTTATTCATAATATCATCAAATGTATATAAAGAATATAATCTGCTTTTTTAGGACTGGAACGAGCAACCATGTTTCCCTTTAGGTTAATCTTTCCATCAGTAAATCGTACTGCTTGCTCCATTGTAAGCTTATCTTTCCATCCACGCGCAACTATAGCAGGCGTAATGAAATTAAACTTAATATCTTCTTCTGACATTTGTTTCTTTGATAAAATCATAACGGTCCTCCCTTCTGATAATTAAAAATTATCGGAAGTTGCACACTTAACTATACGCCCACTCTTACAGCGGGCCATACATCACTTAACTATTCATTATCATTAGCTGCACCACCGGAACGAACCCATTCATCCACTTCATTCTGATTGAATTTCCAGAATCTGCCGATTTTATAAGCAGGTATTCCCTTGCCATTTTTTATCCAATCACGAATAGTTCTCGGTTTCACGCCAAGGTGCTCAGCAATCTCTTCAATACCTATCCAATTTTCTGTTTTTTCCTTTGCCATAGCATCCCCTCCGGCATTATGAATCAATAAGCAACAAACTATTTATATTATAACTGATAAAGGAATCGCTAACAATACGCCAAATGACATTTGTTAACATTTCAGTACATTTATTTTTACTAAAAAAGAGCTTCAGTACACTAAGTACCAAAGCCCTTCTATATCACCTCTTTTCCGGCTTCTTTTCTGGAACTTTTGAAGGCTCCGTCAAAGGTTTCTTCTCATCCATTCCGTTCTTTTCCATATAATCTTCAAAGGCATCATCGTTATAATTATATTCCTGTTTATGTTCTGCCACAGCCATCTGGAACTCAGGATTCATTTCTGCACTGATAGATTCGTCTATACCTTCGCCTCTTTCTTCAGCTTTATCCCGATTTATCGCAGATACATCAGCTGCAAGCTGTTCCATCTTCTTGATACCTTTATCCAGAAGATTACTGAAGGCTTCGTAATAGGCTTTCTGATTTTTCCAAGGTGCAGCTGTGACTATACTGAAGACAGAATCCTTTTCATGTTCGTAATCTTTCTTTTCCTTTCCTCTGAAGGTTCTGAATGCATTTTTCTTCATTTCCTTTGCTGCACGAAGCTCGTTGCCTAACTCTGTCAGCTTATCGATGGTATCCTGTGTTTCCTGGATTCCTTTATCGATATCAGTTTTCATAAAAGAAAATGCCTGTTTGATATGTGTTATACCTATCAGTGCATTAAGGCCCTGCTTACCTCTGGTCTTGATAGCCGTAAGAGTATCACGGACTCCGGTTATGAATTTATCCTTAGCTTCACTAAGTGCTTCCTTCATTCTGTCAATCCGGTCCTCTGCTTTAACTATCTGAATCTTTATGACTTCAACCATCTTATACTTAGCCTCAACTGCACTGTCTTTTATTTTTTCGCCAAGACTACGGTTCTGAAGATCACTGTATGTCTTCAGTTCCTTACGCATTTCATCGACCTGATTTATCATTTCATCCAGCTTGTCCTGCATTGAGTCAATGTAACTGATAGTTTTCCGGATATTGTCAGCCGCCTGATTCATACCATTGTCATTCAGAATCTTGAGGAGTTCTATCACATCCTTATCTTGAGACATTTCCATTTCAGGCATTATCATCACCTCTTTTCTTTGCCGCTTTTACCTTTTGATTCTTTCCCATTGGGAGAGTTCTTTTTATCTGAGTCCTTATCCTCTGATTTAGTCTCCGACTTTTCTTCTGCCTTTTTCTCCGTACTCGCAGCATCTAACTTCTGCTGTTCGATATACTCAGCAAAATCATCCTCGGATCTATCCTTTCTGTTTCCATATTCCTCAAGAATTGCTTTATAAAGTGTCTCCCTGAAATTCTTTGTAACCGGATAGCAAATGTCTCTGTAAACATCTTTGCCATTATCATCTACCTGCTTGGTCTTATAAGATGGCATTGTTACGAAGAGGCCATTGGAACCCTGAATGATATTTACATTATTAATAATGAAATTGTCATGGATATAGATTCTCGCAAGGCCTCTCAGCTGGCTTCCTTCTCTTTCAAATGGAGTTACAGAAACCTTGAAGTTCGGTGACTGCTTATCCTCTGCATCTACAGTAAGTACAGCTTTTTCATCACTCATGGTTCTCTCAAATGCTTTAAGGATATTTGTATAAAGCTCCTCTCTGAATTCCTTTGTGATAGGATTGCAAACATCCTTATAGATCTGATTTCCATTTTCATCCTTCTCATTGGAAAGGTATCTCGGCATTGAAACAAACAATTCTCCGCTGGATTTGTTCTCAAGAATTGCTATATTTGTAACCTTAAATGAATCTCCAAATACAAGAGTACAAAATCCTTTTTCTGGGTTTTCTCCTGCCTTCTCACTCTCATAAACACTCGCTCTAATCGTATAATTCATAAATCTCATTTTCCTTTCTTCATTTTATTTGAACTTTCATTTGTTTTTATCGGTATGCAGTCGCATACATATCTCTTCGTACCATGCTCAGCACAAGTAAAAAGAGTAAGCTTTTCAGTACCATCGGTGTCCTTGATAGAATTTTCTCTTGGTCCTACGACCCTTGTGTTTACAACCTTATATGTATGATAATCACCTCTTTCGTCCATAATTCTCACAAGGTCACCGACAGCCACCATATTAAGTTTTGTAAAGAACTCACCGCGCCTGCTGCCATTATGGCCACATAATACGCAGTTGCCTTTTTCACCAATCAATGCAGTTTCCGTCAGATGCCCGATTCCTTTGTTTAATGCATCCTGATCCGCTCCTTCAATGATTGGAAATTTTATACCTATGCTTTCAATCTCAATGATCCCGATAACACCTTCTTCAAAAGATGGACGGGACGCCTTTTCCTCAGTGGAGGTTTGCTCACTCGGAACTTCCCCCTCTTCATCTTTATCATTACTTCTATCCTCGATTTCTTCATAAAAGTCATTCATCAGCCGCTCCATCTGCCACTTTCCATATAAATAGTCAAATGCAATCATTCCAAGAAGACCAACTCCTATAAAAATGATCAGTACAGCTGTTCTATTTTTTCTTTTCCATTTCTTACTATTATTTGTTTTGCTTTTCTTACTCAAAGCCTTCACATCCTATTCGGTAATCACAAAATACTGGTTATATCAATCAATATGTAAGGTTATGCAACACCCGGTTTGAGTGTTGCTGTCCCCTCATTAATCACACCTTTATAAAGGATTTTTACAACATTACTTATATGGTCTGGCGAAAAATACTATGTTACTTGTTCTTAGATCATCTAATACAACGCCCCTCGCTTTTCCTGCTGCATGAACCATTTTTCCGTCACCTACATAAATAGCAACATGAGTTATATTCCTAAAGCAGCCATTTTCCTCATCTGAATAGAAAATCAAATCTCCAGGCATCAAGTCTTCCTGATTTATGAGCATTGCATTTTCAAAGCAGTACTGTCCCTGGGTATCAGCCACAGTTGGAAGTGTTATACCTACTTCAAGATAAAGACGATATACAAGAGAACTACAGTCGTAGTAGCCTTCTTCCATTCGCTTACCTTGATCATATTTACAACCAACCTTTGACAGAGCAAGCTTAGACACAGCTTCACCGGCTTCTGTTGAATAATATGCTTTCCAGGTATCACCATCCATCATGTCCGTTAGCATTTCTACCTGATCATCATTCAGAGTGCCTTTATCGATATAATCCTTATAAGTCAGGTTATGTACTGTTGTTCCGGATGTCGTTACCTTAACCTTATTGGTATTACCATCAGCCAGATAAGCTTCTACATTCTGCCTACCCCACTCTCCACAAGCATCATGAGTTGCATAGAAAATATCGAAATCATTTCCGTAATGGTTCAGATCTCCGGTATCCTCTACCGTGTATTCCACACCTTCTATAACAACCTTAGTTCCCATAGGAACTATTGGATTATATGCATCTACCGCTATAGTATGCTTTGGAGTTGCCTTTACACCTGAAGCCGTGATTCCATTTGCATATGGACCGCAGCAGATAGAACACGGACAGTACGCAGTAACCCAGACTTTTCCTATGCTGTCACCCACCTGTTTTTCAGTAGTAGTTGTTTCTTCATCCACATAATTCATTTCGTCAAATATCTTCTTCAGGTTCTTTTTTCCCTCTTTATCCATGACATAACCGGCTTCACCATCTCCATACAGAACCATATAAACAGCAAGTGTATCGTTATAATTTGATATAGGTGCTCCGTTATTTGTGTTCTGATAGGTAATGGTCTCGCCATTGTTCTCTTTCGCTATAATTTCTTTATTGAAATCCATGTAATATGAGCTGAGAACTGTTCTTATATCATCATGTTCCGTATCAGGAGATGGAAAGAATATGGCCAGTGGTGAATTGTAGATTATGGCTATTATCAAAATTACTGGTGCCAGTACCAGCATTATTGAAGAAAGCATAGCTGTAAAAAGTAGTCCGATAGCAGGAAGAGCCAGCTTTATCTTTTCTATAAGCTTCCTTATGGCTATATCCCTGAGCATCTTTACAATACTATCCTTCTGCTCATCCTCTGCTCTAGTCTTATCTATGAACCATCTGATCTTACGCATACGGATAGTTCTTTTGGAATCGGCTCTTTCTATCTTTGCTCCCACATCATAGCCAGCCAACTTACCAGCTGCGAATCCTATAAGAGTTCCTTCCGGACCGGCAGCTGTTCCTGCTGTAGCCGCTGCAACCTCTCCACCAACAGTAACCGCAGCTTCAGCTGTAGCCTTAGCCGCTTCAGTCGTAAGAAACTTTGCGGTCTCCTTTGATGATTCCTTTGCTGCAGTTTTTGCAGCACCTTTAGCTACAGTCTTTGCTCCATACTTGGCTGCGCCCTCAGCTGTACTCCTAGAAGACTTAGCAAGAATCTTATCTTTAACATTTACTTTCTTAAGTTTTTGTTTCTGCTTCTCGATTATCCTCTTACGAAATTGTCTTCTTGCCAGTTCTGCTCCTTGTGTGGCTGTTGACTGAATAGCATACATAGTCGCCTCCTTAGCAGGACTTGTAATATAACTTGCTGTATATGCAGCATCCTTTATTTCACTACCGCCATCTATTTCATCTGACATTCTTTCAAGTCCGGCTTTGCCTATCTCTGTAGCCATTGAATCCTTACTAAGAAAAAGAGAATTATTCTTTGTCTTAACTGACTGTCCCTGCTGCATATAACTATTCTTTAGAGCCCTAAGCCTGTTTTTATCCGTATCAATAGAATGATCTTTTGAAAGTTTTTCCTTAATATATTTTTTCTTTTTGATATGATGGTCTACCTTCTTATCATCCTTTCGATGAATGACCATCGGCTTATCTTCAACCTTTTTGATTACCACTTCTTAAATCTCCTCTCACCAATTAACCTCGTAATATGAATGCTCACTCATCACATAGAAAAAGCCGTCTCAGAGTCTTTTGCACTCCAAAACGGCTTCAAAATCTGTATTCAATTTTCATATAATCACATTATTATCCAAGGAATGTTCCCATAGTGTGAACCGCAACCTTAGATTCATCTGCACCTGTGTAATACTCTTCTGAATTATGACACTTTATCGCTGTATCTTCATCCATATTATGACGCTTATTCGTACTATCATCATGCCTTACGAATTTGTCATCAGATTCCACGGATTGTTCTTCAAAATGCCTATCATCTTGCTCCACAGTAAATTCCTCGTGCCCTTCAGCATATCCTTCGCCTTTCTCAGCCTTTTCCTTTTCAGCCTTCTTCTGTTCTGCAATTCTCTCATGAATATTGGTATTGTACAGCTTATAAAGGTTTGTATCCTTGCTAATCTGATTATCAAATGGTATTACCACTGAACCACATTTGA
>JAILEL010000202.1 GCA_024687845.1 Eubacterium sp. | reverse complement strand
CCTGATTTTACAAAACTAACTCCAGAAGAAAAAGAAAGAGTTGATAGAAGTGATGAAGAAATGAAGGCAGGGATATACTATACTGAAGATGAAGTCTGGGACTGAAGAAAATGAAAAAGAGATTGTTAATAGAATTACTTGTTTTGACTAGTGTGGTTTGTGTTGCTTGTGGGAAGGATACAGGCGATGCCCCTACTACATCATCATCTGTGCAGGAAATTAACTTATCTGTGGATACAACTGACAGTTCGGGCTTAGAGACTGGCGGTGATCAGAATAACGTTTCAGTATCTTCATCACAGGTTGGTGGGGCAGGCATTTGCGGTGCTACGACAGAGCTTGATTATGATTATGACTATGACGATGAAATAAAAGTTGCAGTGGACGATGCTGTTGCTGCGTCTAAGTCATTTACAGATGAGTTTGCCAAGATGGATGAAATCATAGATCATATTAAATCACGCAGAAGTCAGCATGAGACACAGTATGAATTGAATATGGTATCATATTACTTTTACAAAGTCTGGGACTGTGAGCTTAACAACCTGTGGGATAGATTTACGGAAACCGTTGATGATAAGACCAAGGATGAATTTTTGGCAGAGCAGCGAAAATGGATTGCTATAAAAGATGTGGCTGTTGAAGCGATTCTTGGGCCAAGAGAAAATTGGGGCACTTCATATCCTATGATAGCCAATATCGTTCTTTTGGAGGGTACACAGAGGCGTTGCTATTATTTGGCCGATGCCCTAGCCTCATACACCGGCCAGGCATATGATATGCCAGAGAAATCTCTGCAGGGATTATATGTGGATACTCAGGGAACCAGTGATATATACAGTTCTCTTTCTGCTCAATTAATATGGGGGCCAGAACTTGATGCAGACATAACACTTTACAGGCTGGGTACATTCCATGGAACTATTGAAGATGATGACGGTGCTGGCCATGCCTTATTTGTTTCCGACGACGGCAATGTTAAAGGAAATATAACTTATGGCTGGGATGGAGCAAAATTCGAAGTGACAGATGTCACCGGAGATTCCTGCGTAAGCGTTGGCGAAGTATATGAATTTCCGTTTGTGTTCTAGTATAGATGCCGCTGGGCCCGCCCCCGGTGGCAATTTTTATTAAAATAAAAGGACAATCATTTTCTTTTGATTGTCCTTTTGGAATTAACTATTAATTTGATTTGAGGGCTTTAAGCTCTGCTTCGAGAGCGTCAACTCTGGCTAAAACTTCGTCTAATTTTGCTAGAGCTGCATTACGTTCAGCTTCAGCTCTATCACGTTCAGCTTCAGCTCTATCACGTTCTGCCTCAGCTCTATCAGCTCGTTCTCGTTCTTCGTCTACTTCTTGCTGCCTTACTCTTTCGAAAGCTTCTTGTTGTGCATCAGTCCATTCCAAGTAAGCCACCTCCCACTTGTACTTCTTAAGAAAATCAGTAAGAATGTTATTTTTTAAACAGTAACTTATTGCTTCTAATATAGCATCTTTGAGGTTTTCTTGGCAACTGTTATACTCGCGAACTTTAGCTACAAATATAGAGTATTCAGAAAGTACTTTGCATTTAGATAATAATTCTTTACTGTGTCCGGTATTAATGTTAATCATTTCTGCAGTCCATTCATAGAGATTATCACTCTCTTTTGCCTCAAATGCGTCAGATAAATATAGATATTGAACATCGCCGGCTTCGAGTTTACGCGTTCCATTGTAGAATACGATATATTTAGGTTGTGGAATCTTGACTAATGTGGAGTGATACAACTCTTCAATATTAATGATTTTCCTGTATAAATCCGCATAGTAAAGAAAACCTCTTAGAGGCATGTTTGGGTTATATGAACTTTGATGTTCGTAGAGATTTAAAGTATTATCAAACATAAAAGCTACGTCATTTTTCATTATTATAAAAAATGCACTTTCAAGTACGATGAAATTTAAATCCTCAACGTTTTGATAATTTGTATGGTTTAGACCGTTATATAAGTCTAGTGCATACTGACGATTTTTTGCAAATAAAAAACGAAATAGACCGTCTTTGTAATGTCTGTCGGCCTTAAGCTCTGATTTTTGAGAAAGATATTTCTCAAATGGATTTTTTTCTTTTTCCAATAAATAAAACCTCCCTATTGATAGAATAAAAATAATAGAAATGAAAATCTGTGCGATATGCACATGATAGTGTGTAGAAGAAACTACAAATGAATTTCATAAGCTAGATATAAGATAACATATATATTTGTAGGAGTAAATAGGAATTTTCATGAGTTGGATAAATAAAAAGAGAAACGAGCAGCCCGCTTAAGTCTTTTGACTATACGGTGAAAACCCGTTTCTCTTTGCTATGATAATATATTTGTAAAAATAAACTGTCAAGTAATAATCATTCAAATTTAGGCTTGAGAAACAATTTTAAAGCACAACTGGAATATATTAAGTATGAATAATAATATTCAGGGGGTATAATTGTATTACAGCCAGAGATGGACTGTATACATTCGGTATCTGATACAATTTATTAAGCGTACTGTAAGTACGCCAGACGAGTGGGAAAGCAGCTGTTAACAGCTGTTTTTTTGTTTTTTGATTGATGATTGGGTT
>JAILEL010000069.1 GCA_024687845.1 Eubacterium sp. | reverse complement strand
ATACATCGGGGGGAACTCCCCAAATGAATACAATGGGAGCTAATACCACTTCAACAATGGTACCTAATATTAGTCCAACGATGGGAGCAGATACAACCCAATCCATGCTGAATAGTACGGGCTATAATATTGGAGGACAGCCAGCTCAGAATAGTCAGACTGGTATGGATAGTGGTGTTCTGAATCAGATGAATCAGAATAATCAGGTTGGCCCAAACATAACAAGTGGGACTTCACAGGTAAATACAACGAGTGGAAATCCCCAAGCAAATACATCGGGGGGAACTCCCCAAATGAATACAATGGGAGCTAATACCACTTCAACAATGGTACCTAATATTAGTCCAACGATGGGAGCAGATACAACCCAATCCATGCTGAATAGTACGGGCTATAATATTGGAGGTCAACCAGCTCAGAATAGTCAGACTAGTATGGATAGTGGTGTTCTGAATCAGATGAATCAGAATAATCAGGTTGGCCCGGACATAACATATGGAACCCCGCAGGTGGATACAACTGTAGGAAGTCCTCAGATAAATATAGTGGGGGAACCTCCCCAGATGAATAGTACGGATAACATCCAAATGGGGATAAACAGCAGCCCAACGGTGGAAACAAACACTAATCCACAGATGGGAACATATAGTAGTCCAACAATGGGAGCTAGTAGCAATCCCCAGGTGAATACTGTTAATAACAATCCTCAAACGAATACTGTGAATAGTAATCCTCAAATGAATACTGTGAATAGTAATACAAGGGTGAATACCAATCCACAGATGAATAATAGCCGGGTGAATACTAATCAGCCGAATAATACAAACCAGCCGAATAATAATAGCCAGTTGAATCAAAGAAGTCAGCGGAATCAGGTTGGTGACAGAAATAATCGTACCGATAAACAGTAAATATCTACTATTTTCGGTTATACAAAATACAGAAACACTGATTGAGAGAGATGAAAAACAGCGGAAACCTTTCCCCTACCTGCCATGCTGAGTAGGGGAGGGTGTCAGCTCAGCTGACAAATGAGTTTTGAATACTTAACGGATGAATAAAATATTCATACCGTTTTAAAATATAAAAATATAAAAAATTAAGAGTATTAAATGAGACTTATTCCAGGAAAAACAAAAGTAAAGATTGAATTATTTAAACACGTTACGATTCCTGATGTTATCGTCGGGCTTATAGGACTTGCAGCAGTAACGTTGTGTGCAGTATCATCACTGCCCGGACGCTGGATAATAGCTTGCGTCGTGGCGGCTATTTTTGCGTTGCTTCTTTTTAGGTTAGATGATGAGCCGCTTTATGTTTTCTTATGGAATATGATGAAGTTCTTTGCATTACCAAGAAGGCTTGTTCGAGTATACGATGATAACTCGATTAAGAGAATTTCTGCGGGAAATCGTAAAGCTATTATAGATGAATTCTTTGGAGAAAATGAGAACGAAGAAAATCCGGAGAATGAGTCTGTGGATGATCAGCCTGCAGGTTATGATGAGCAAGGTGACCTGATATCAGAAGATGATGTACCGCGGGATCTGTTCTCAGGTGATGAGGACTACGATAATTCAGATTCTGCATACGAGGACAATTCAGATAACGATGAAGACCTTTCTGACCTTGACGAGAAGCAACGACAGAAGCTGGAAAAGAAGCGCCTTAAGCAGCTTATTAAGGAAGAAAATAAGATTCTTAAGAGTAAGACTGCTACTGAAGAAGAAAAGGATGCAGTTTGGCTTGCAAGAGCTAACAGATCAGCCGAGAAGAAAAAGGCAAAGGCTGAAGATAAAGAAAATAACGCTGTCTTTGAGGAAATGAGCGAATTTATTTCTTTTACAGGAATAGAAGATGGCTATATAGAATATGCTGGTAATTATTATGGAACAGTAATTGAGATTGATCCGGTTGCATTCCGTTTCTTCTCAAAACATAGACGCGATAACTCCATCGAAAATTGTCTGGGAAAGATTCTTAGAGGTCTGATTGGTGATTATGGTGCTAATATCGTAAAGATTCAGCGTCCTATCATATATGATAAGTATCTTGATGCAGAATATGATAAGCTGGATGCACTTAAGAAATCCTATGAAAGCGGACTTCTGACAGAGGAAGAACTTCAAGCCAGAGTAGAGATTCAATATGACAGGATAAATGAAGTAAGATGGCTATGTGATGAAGAAAAGGTTATCGATCCATTCTACTATCTTGTTCTTTTCGAGACTGATAAGTCAAGACTTGATACCCTTACAAAACAGGCTGTTATGACTCTTGAACAGGGCGAGCTTGAAGTAAGAAGGCTTGATAGCAGAGGACTTGCACTTTTCCTCAAATATACCAACAAGCTCGATTTTGATGAAAAAGAGATTGATGATATTGAAGAAGAACAGTGGGCAAACTGGGCTATGCCCCAGGACCTTAAGTTCACAATGAGAACTACGGTTATAGATGGACTTATTACTCATAACATGAGAGTAATTTCCTATCCAAGTATGGTTGGAGATTCCTGGCTTGCTGGAGTTATGTCCTTCCCAAGTACCAAGGTTGTTGTCAAGATTACACCTATGGATAGAACTAAGTCCATTAGGGCCATCGACCGATCTCTGGCAGAACTTCGTGGTCAGTATATGGCGACCAGCCTTGATTCCAAGCAGATCGAACTTCAGGAGCACATTAACACTCTTTCCAGTCTGCTTGTAACACTGCAGCAGGATAACGAGGCTTTGCTCTCGGTTAACATTTATATAACTGCATATGATGCATTTGCTACATCTAAAGATCCAGTTCTTAAAGAGAACTTTAGTACTGCTATGAGTTATGTGGCAGATATGAAGAAGACTCTGAAGAGAAATTGGAGTGAAGAAGGCATGAGACTGTCCGGAATGGACTTCCTTCAGATTCAGAGCTTCATTGGATCACAGATTTCAGCATATGATCCTATGCTTAAGGACGCCAGGGGAATTCCAGCCAATACAATAGCCGGAATGTTTCCTTGGATTTTTGCGCATATTTCAGATGTGGGCGGTATTAAGCTCGGATCAGCTGATGGCGTACCGGTATTCATAGATTTCTTCAAGAGAAATGAGGAACGTGTCAATTCCAACATGGTTATCGTAGGTAAGTCCGGTTCTGGTAAATCCTACGCAACAAAGTCTCTCCTTACAAATCTTGCATCAGAGGACGCAAAGATATTTATTCTTGATCCTGAGAACGAATATTCTGAACTTGCTCATACCCTGCATGGTAAGGTAATAAATGTTGGAAATGCCAAGTTTGGACGACTCAATCCATTCCACATTATCACTGCTCTTGACGATGATGAAGCAAGTGAGGATGGAAATGGACCAAGTGGAAGCTTTGCAACACATTTGCAGTTCCTTGAGGAGTTCTTCAGACAGATTCTTCCTGATGTTGATAAGGAAGCATTGGAATACCTTAACTCACTGGTTGAGAGAGTTTATCTTAACTTTGGAATCACACCTGAAACAGACATTTCAGGATTCAAGCCAAATGATTATCCGATTTTTGATGACCTCTATGACGTAATACTTTCCGAATTTGAAAGAACTAATAATGAATATCTGAGAAATCTTCTCAGATCACTGGTTAACTATATCTCCAAATTCTCAACAGGCGGACGTAATTCGAATATCTGGAATGGACCTTCGACAGTTACAACAGAAGAGAACTTCTCAGTATTCAATTTCCAGTCTATGCTTGCGAACAGAAACTCAACTATCGCAAATGCGCAGATGCTGCTTGTTCTGAAATATATCGACAATGAGATTATCAAGAACAGAGATTACAATACTAAGTACGGTCTAAAGCGTAAGATTGTTGTTGTAATCGATGAGGCACACGTATTTATTGATACCAAGTATCCTATTGCTCTTGATTTCATGTTCCAGCTGGCAAAGCGTATCCGTAAATATAATGGTATGCAGATTGTTATCACTCAGAACATTAAGGACTTCGTGGGTAGTGAGGATATTGCAAGAAAATCTTCTGCAATCATAAATGCCTGTCAGTACAGCTTTGTTTTCGGACTTGCACCGAATGATATGTCAGATCTCTGCAAGCTGTATGAGAAGGCAGGTGGAATAAATGAGACTGAGCAGGAAGACATCCTGCAGGCAAAACGTGGTGAAGCATTTACCATTATGAGCCCGACGTCAAGATCTTCCTTTATGATTGAAGTTCCAGATTCCTTTGTGGATATGTTTGAGAATAGTAACTTTACGAGTAACTATTTCGATGGTCCAGAGGGAGAGGAAGTCTGGGAAGACTTTGTACAAGATAGTAGAGAAATACATGACAGAAATTACGAAGCTCGTAAGAATTCTGAAAATAATGATAATATAAGAAATCAGAATAAAGAAGGATACAACTCCTATCAGGGACTCAGTTTCAGTGAAGTTAGTGAATCTGAAGCAGATGGGGAAGAGGAAAATGTAAGACTTAGTGCAGTTGATAAGATGATTGCCGCTGAGGAGTACGTTAACCAGAAGGAATTGCAGATCCTTACTGGAAGATTTGGCAGTATAAATCTTCAGGAAGTAGATGAATCTGAAATCGATAATGAAGAGGAAGAGACTCAGACACCAGATTATTATGGTGATAACTCATATGAAGATGAGTCGGGCTATGATAGCGAATCAGGCTATGATGAATCCGGTTATGAAGATGAGTCCGGTTATGATGACGAATCAGGCTATGGAGATGAGTCAGGCTACGATTACGAGTCCAGTTATGATGACGAATCAGGCTACGAAGAAGAGACGGGCTATGGTGACGAATCAGATGAAGAAGATTTCGACATAGAGCTTGAAGAAGCTGATCTTTCCGAAGAAGATGAGGAAATGGCTGGCAAGGTTCAGAAGGGACCTGAAGCATCTGTTGTCAGCAGCTTCGAAGACAGTGTTAGAAGAAAACAAGAAGAAGAGATAAAGAGGCAGCAGGATGAGTATGCCAGAAGACGTCATGAAGAGGAGCTTAGACGTCAGGAGGAAGACCTTAGATTTAAGGAAGAATCCTTACAACATCAGAATGCTGAGAATGCTTCTGGAGAGAGACTCTATACACAGGCTGAACTCGATAGAACTCTTGAAGCCTTCAGAGCTACAATCCGTGAAGAGATTTCAAGAGACCTTGAAGATAAGCTGAAATGGATCGCGCTTGGTGCAGGACTTGCTGGAGCAGGTGTGCAGGGAGCGGGCGCACAAGGTGCGAGTGTACAAGAAGCAGCGGCTGCGGCTATTAAGTCTCAGGAGACCCAGTCTTCAGGCATAAGGGAAGCAGGACTCCAGAAAGCTTCGGGTATATCTTTAGATAAGCCACCTATAGAAGATGAGAAAGCAAAGAATATATATGCATTTGAAGACGAATATAGTAGTGACTATAACGAAAGTGAGTATAGTGATGGCTATGATGAGGATTCAGCCGTAGACTACAGCGAAGACTATAGCGAAGATTTCAGCGAAGACTATAGCGAAGATTTCAGCGAAGACTATAGCGCAGAAGATGAAGATCTCTACATCCCGGATGATGATGATGAAATCTTTGCTCCTGATAGTTATGAAGATGATGATTATTATTCAGATAATGATGACGAAGATGAAGACGATGAAGATGACCTCTTATCAGAAGAAGATGACTTCGACTTTGATGCTGAATCTGAAGAATATGAACCAGCACCATTCCTGTTCGCTGAACTACTTGCAGAAGCAGCTGATGAATATGCAAATATGGATCTTGAAGAGAGAATGGAAGAGATGAATGAGCAGGTTCTTGAAGTAACTATCGAAGAACTTGGTGAGTACATTAAACAGCAGCGTAAGAAGAATCGTAACTAAGAGGCGAAATAAAAGAAATATAGTATAAAAAATTGGAATTAATTCAGGAGGAAAAGACATGGACATTAAATTAGTTAGCAGAGAAGATGAAGGTGAACTTATTATCTCTGGTGATTTAGATACAAGAACTGCAAAGGATGCAGATGCACTATTTCTTCAGATAGCAGACAGATTTAAGAATGTAACGCTTAATATGAAGAACCTGGAATATGTTTCCAGTGCAGGACTCAGAGCTATACGTAATCTCTATATTAAGGTTAATCAGAATGGTGGCAAGCTGTCTCTGACTAACGTAAATGAGAATGTTATGGAAGTTTTTGAAATGACAGGCCTGGCAGGATTACTTAATATTAGATAAGTTTAGATTTAGTTTTATTTTGTGTTGCGCTTTTGTTGTTGTATTGGGAGTATAATCAGATAGAAATCAAAAAATGTCTGAAAAAATGACATTTTTAAGTATTAGATATGGAGTTTGATATGAGATTTGGAGACTTTTCCAAGAGAATAATTGCATATGGTACTGTTGGAATGATGCTTCTGACTTATCTTCCTGATATTTTTGGTGCGCCTGCTAATGTTGATGCTGCAGGAGCCTACGGGTCTAGGCACCAGGATTCTTTTGGTGTGTCCGATGAATATGGAACAACGGGAGAATACGGAAACGAAGAAAACAGCAGCTACTTCGATGTAACGGACGTTTATGCCGGTGAGGGAGCTGAAGGCAGTGCCGCTGTTAGTAGCGCAGCCGATGAAAGTGTCGGCATTTATGGTGCTATTGATAATGGAGATATAGCGCGCTATCTGCCGGATGATGAGAATTCATCCGATGAAGAAGATGATGATATGGATGAAATATCAGATCCAATCACTCCTGATTCCAAGGATGTTTCAAATGATACATCAACTGAAGAAACAATTCCATTGTATGATGGTTCTTCTCTCGATAGTATTACGAATAATACTCCGGGAACCGGTTCAGTTGATGGAGAAGTGGATAATGGCATGGCAACAAGTACTGATGCATATCAGGAAGAACCAGTTTATCACATTACTCAGGATACGAACATACCGGCATATGAGGCTTATAAGAATATTTCCGACTGGAAGAATCGTAAGTCACACAAAGCCCCTGATAATACATATGTGCTTACAGCATGTACAGGAGCTAAGGAAGGCGACTCTGTTTTATATTTTTCAATAGAATATAAAGATAAGAATAATATTACAAGACAACAATTTCTGTTCCCACATGTTGATGGATTCGAAAGAAGTAATTCTCTCCTCAATTACTATGCTGATGGTGCAGATATTAAGACTTCCTATGGTAAGAAAATAGCTGGAGAATTGAATTACAAGGTTGATAACGTATCAAGTGCTATACTCGGAGCCTATAATGTTCAGGATTTTGCTTTTAAGACAGAGGCAGAAATCAAAGAGGTAATTAGCATTGATATCTATCTTGATAAAGGATCCTGGAATTGTGGCGGACTTTCAATATATAGTATGAAGAATTATAAGGGACTTGAGGAATATGGAATGATATCCGGTCAGCAGTTCCTTGACTTTGAAGGTGAACTTATTGCAGATGCTACAAAAACTTCAAGTGCTGTACTTAGTGGTGGTGGTATAGATAAGGTCTTTCATGTTGGTGGACTTTATGATTCCAAGCAATTTTCACTTAGAACATTTACAAACCCAGATACTCGAATAAAGAAGAAGTTTGCTTCGGATGAAGAACCAGTTTCCTTCAGAATGGACTTTGCGGATGTATATGATGGCGGTCTTGAATGCTTACTTAATTCTGATGCGGCTCCACTTAAGAGCGATAATGGAATAGTTGAAGATATAAGTCTCGGTATTCAGTATAAGGATATTCACGGTTGGACAAGAAAGGTAACTATGCCCGTTATTCTTAATTCCTTCTACCAGGCAAGAAGAGCTGAAGGAGATAGTGTAGTAATGGGACTCGGACAACGAGGTGAAACCTTGGCATTTCAGGCCATGCTTCCGGAGTTTTCCTCTCTATATAATGAGGTAGAAATAAATGTTGGAGGATTTGCCCGTTCTGCAATCGAAAAGAATGGTGTTAAGATTAAAAACGAAACTGCGAAAATGAGTTCCAATAGGGCGGCATCTGATTCTGACAAGATCAGACTATCCGGACTCTCAGTGTATAAAGGTGGATGCATGCCTTATACGTTAGGTGGAACTGACGATGATGGTAATAAATTCAAGGGCTCGACTCTTTACTATTCTTTTGAAAATGAAGGTAGCCCTATAATGTATTATACAACCACACAGGAAGATGGAAGGGAGATCCTGTCGGGTGGTAAGGATTCAATCAAACTCTCTCCATATCAGTCAGGTGAGCTAGTTGCAGGACAGTCAAACAGCTCTAAATTCCTTGTTAATTTGAGGACAGGAAAAAATGAGGGTTCAGGTTCTTCCAGTGATTTTTCAATGAGATTTCATTATAAAACCTTAGATGGATCGAATATGACAACTCCTGTTTATTGGGTTAAAGACTCTGCAAATCAGTATATGGGCAAATGGCCTACTAAGAATGGTGATAATTTTGTAGATACTTCAGGACTTGTTACAGGAGGAAACCTGTCATTTCTTATCGAAGCAGATAATTTGATGGATTTTACCGGAGTTGAGATTAACCTTGGCAAGAGTCCATGGACTATGGAGAATCTGTCCATTTCATATATAGAAAGCTACGAGAAAAGAAAGGCTTACCGTAAGGATGTTGAAGTTGCGGGCGATGTTTCTAATTACTGGATAGAAAGATCTGCTATATCAGCTGAGATATTCAGCCTCAGAGGCTCGAGCTCAAGTGTTACAGATGAAGATGGTAATGTAGTAAATAATAAAGGTGAGAAGAATAAAGAATATAGATATAAGACTAATCCGGATGGTAGTGTTGTAATCGGTGATGATGGAAAACCTGTAATGGAAGAGGTTCCTGAAAGTGAAAGAACTGATAAAGATGTGAAAATCACCGGTGATATGACCTTTAAGGGTGATTCCACCTATAAGATTAATTTTGATTCAAACAATGAAATAGATGTAAGAACCACTAAATATTCTGAAGTCAGATATAAAATGTCATGGGCTCAGACACAGGTAAACTGGGGATTCTTTAAGAAGAGAAAGATTTACAATATTGCAGTTAAGGTAGCAAAGGATTCAACGTTCGATACCGGAAATGGAGATTCTGGTTCAACCAACCATTTCTACTTCCAGCTTGTGTTTAAGAATGGTAATAGTGGTTATGTACTTGCAAATCAGCAGATAACAAGTGATGGTTTCAGATCTGGTTACACAGAGAACTTCACTATTGCAACCAACCAGAACTATGGTGAAGTCAAGGGAATCAGAATTATTCCAGAAGACTTAGATTCGAATTCAGATCCATTTGATAAGCTGAATATTGATAGAATAACCGTATCTGAAAATAATAGTGGCGGAAGCTACGTCTCATACGTGATAGATAAGGTTGGATGGATTGAAATCCAGTACAGAGATGAGCTTGAAAGCATCACTCCAAGAGGACAGAGAGCGAGACTTGCAAATGAGATTTCAAAATATTACAAGCGCTCATATAAAGAGAAAAATGTAAAGCTTGTTTGTGAGGTTTATTCGGAAGCATGGGCAGGCGATTTCGATCAATTTGTTGGTTCTATGAAGGCTGAAATGTGGTATATTTCAGCGACGACCGGAGAAAGGAAACCTTTTACCTTCGATGTGGTTCAAGCCATGGGTGAATACATGGATATTGCCGTAGAATCTATAGAAGCTCAGAATAATCCTGACGTAACAATAGTAAAAGAGGATGGACTTGGTACTTTATCTAATAGAGACTGGATGTTCAGATCTAATCATATGGATCGTATGATAATTCCGGCAATTCCAGATCTTAAATCAATAGAAAGTATACAATTCACTGGTCAGAACTGTGGAGAAAAGATTGCTAAATGGAGAGTTAAGAACGTTTCAATCGTTCAGGTAGTTGAGGATGGTGCTGTTCAGCTTACAACAAATAACGAGCTTTATAGAAATATAAGCTATAGAAAGGTATGTACAAGCACGAATACAGAGTCCATCGAAAAGCAGTTCACAATCGGGGGAACGAATACAACAGGTGTTATTCCAATGAGTACAAATGAAATCATCTGGAATGAAACTGATGAATGGGCTACACCTGTGGCAAGACTACCGGAATCAACAGATGATAAGATTAATATTTTTGTATATCCAACACTTGATTCCAAGAACGCAAATAATGCCAGCGTAAATGCAACCCTGCAGTATACTATTCCATTTTCACAGTATAAGACTGTAGCTATAAAGAAAATGGATCTTATGAAGGACATGAAGGGCAGACCAGTTTATCGGTCGCTTAGCCTTAATGCATCTGATTTTGTGGGAATGGGAGAATTCTCGGTATATTGTATGAGCGAAGATAATTACTTTGATTATGCAGTTATACAGCATGTAAAAGAAGGCGTGGTTGTAGGTAATTATGTCTATAATCTTATTGGGGCTTCAGCCGTAAGAGGTGCGACCGGATTTATTGAGACTCAGCCTAAGGAGCTTGACCAGTGCCATGAAACAGTTGCTATAGGATTTGATGCAGGCACGAAGGAGAAGACCCTTCAGAACATGAATATAGATATGGCAGTTGCATTTGACTATGTATCAACTCTTGATGGACAGATATATTCATCACCATTCAAATATCTGACTGATGATGGTTATACAAGTACTTATGAAGGTCTGTTCGCTGAACTTACCTATGATGTACCAAATGTATACGAGATTGTAAATTATAATGTTGCCGGATATGGTAACTTAGAAGCTAACATAGCAGGTATGGCATCCAGAGTATACGAGATTTCAGCATGGGAATATGATGAAAATCAAGGCATGGAAGTTCCTTCAGAAATGAAGTCAAGAAGTTTTGCTTCATGTAATGAAAAATATGCTGTTACTGACAGGATACTTCCACATAAGAGAACATCAACCCAGCCATACGGTGAAGGAAGTGCTGCACCGGTTAAACTTACATTTAACACTGCTCAGTCCACTGCACAGAAGAATAGTGCAAGTAAGTCGGCTGTTAGAATGAAGTTCCACTACACAGATTACAAAGGAAATGAAGTTCCTGGAATTGAGTTCGCAGATGTTACAAAATATATTCAGGGTAAAGATAAAATGTTCCTGTCAGGAGAAACGCAGGTAGTTAAACTCTTCCTGCCAGATATGAACCCTGATCTTATAATTAAATATGTTGATATTATTCCATATAACTCAGAGGTACCAATTGATACCAAGGGCGCTCAGGTTCCGGATGACGTAACAGACAAGTCAACCGAGAATGTGATTGAGGACCTGACTGGTGATGTGGACGCAGCGGATACAAAGACACATGAAGCATCAGACCTTGTTCAGCAGATAATAACCAGTAGATCAGCCTCCTGGACCATAAAGGATGTATCTTGTGATATAGGTCTTGATGGAAATGAACTTAAACAGATGCCTGCAAGAATGGATATAAACCAGACCTTTGATGGACTTGATAATGGTGATTCACTCAGACTCTTTGATATGTCACTTCGTACTACCTACAAGAAGAACAAGGAAACGGAACAGACCGTCAAGGATAACGTAGCAAAGGTTCTTGCACAAGAAGGCGATGTAATTACCGGTAAGGTAATAACAGGAAAATCAGATGCAGGTTTCAAGGTTAGTGCATTTGAAATGGTTGGAGATGCTCCGAAGGATGTTACTACAGACACAATCAAGAAGGAAGAAAGATTCTACTTCACATTTACAACACCAGAGAATTACAGTGGAGAAACGGTTGTATATAAGATTGAGGTAACTCCAAATGATGCACCAGATCTTAAAGATACTATAGAAGTATACGTACAAAGTAAGGAAAAGAATTATAAACTTACAACCAATATTTCAAAGAATAATGATCAGGGAGCAAATGTAGAGAACGGCCTTGCACAGATTTTTGCCGAACAGGGTGATGAGATATTGGGAACAGTGCTTGTTGAAGGCTCAGAAAAAGGCTTTACAGCTAAGGTTTACAAGGTTACCTCGGAAAAAGAAACAGATGTTACAAAGGACAATCTGACGATAAAAGATAAGTACAGTTTCTCATTTGTAATACCGACAAGTGGTAACGAAGAAGTAGAAACGTATAAGATTGTAATAGCACTTGAAGAAAAACCTGAAACTATGGATACTGTCATGATAACTGTAACACCTAAGAAGGTTGAAACAGTAAGTGATGATGAGAATTCAAATCAGGATACTTCTGAAGAGCCAAAGAATGATACACCGACAGCAACTGACACAGATGCTCAGGCAACTAAGGACAATTAATTACAAATAGCTACAACTAAAAAATTAATAACAAGAGGAAAAAAGAAAAAATGAAAAAACAATTCTTCATAATTTCATTAGTAGTACTATTTCTGATTCTTGGAGCATTAGTAGTAGTCGGTATTAGAAGTAACATAAAGAACAATGAACTTTTTGCTGATACTGATTATCCTGTTTTGATTAAGAAAAAGAATGGAACAATAATTATAAAACTTGATGGGCACAGAACTCCGAACCTGAAGTGGGAAGTGGAAATATCTGACACAGATTTAGTTCAGGTTGTTCAGCGTGGTATAGAGTTCAGAGGTAGTGCAAAGTTTGTTATAGTTCCACTGAAAGACGGACTCACAAGAGTACGCTTCGTAAGATCAAAAGAAATAGCTGGAAAAAAGGTAAATGTTGCTGAGATAAATGTTCCAGTTTATATTACGAATTCAGGTAAACTTACGGCCGATTGTCTTGATGCCCCATTTCTTGTAAAGGGGCCAGAGATAATAGGAGAGAATTCTCGGAGTCCTGTGCTTTTAACACAGTATGATAATGATAATTATCGTATTGAGTTCATAAGCGGAAAAGGCGATTGGACATTGCAGGACCCGAACGGACAGCTTGAGATGGAAGTTAGAAATGAGGATGGAAAGGAATGTGGTTATATTTCAAGAAAAGAGCAAACTGGTCAGACATCAGATAATCCAGCCAGCCAGCAGTCAAATGAAGTTATGGGCACATTATCCAGCCAATCTCAGCAAATAACCAAAGAGATTAAAGTAATCTTCAATAAAAATGGAACGGTTAAAATAATGTTAAATTAGTCGGAACAGGAGAAAAATCGTGCTATCCAGAAAAGACCGCAAAAACCCCATATTGCTTGAAGCGCGTCAGGTACTTTTGAATCATGTAACCATTGATTCAAACGACCGTTTTGTCACTGTGGATGAATTCCGTTTCCAACTATGGGGAGCGGCTGATGGTGAAGCAAGTCTAAGATTTTGGGGATTGGCAAAGAGAAAATTCATATTCAAGTCTAATCTGAGTAATACACAGGCTGTGTTTAAGGTGAACAGAAGAATAACAACTCTCGGAAGAGGAATCAACTTCAAGTCAAATGACAAGGCTGCCGGCTGTATAGTAAGAACCTATGTATTCTATCCGGTAGTACTTGCATTTTATGAAAATGAAGAGGGTGAGCTTGAACTTGCGGCATTTACTCCGAAATGGCTTACTGCAGGACTTGCAATAAGCGTAGTTGTCAGAAAATTCGAAAAGATAATGGATGGACTTGTGGAAAGAGTTGAAACAGAGGATAAAACGCTGTCAGAAAAAATCCACAGCTACTTTGCTGATAAAAAAGAAGAAAGACAGAATAGAATTGAGAAAAACAAAAAACTCAGACAGCAAAGCCAGAAAAAAAGAAAAACAGAAACCAAACTCAAGAAAACCCGAGGTCTTGTAAAAAATGAGACTGAAGACAGTATAGAAGAAAAGAAGAAACTAAAATCACAGAAAAAGACTGAGAAAGCTATAAAACAGGAAAAAGAAAGAAATAATAGCAAAAAGAAATTAAAGCTGGATAACATGGAGGGCTATGAATTATATAGCACAGAGAACAGCGATATTGAAGAAGAGGAAGCTGCAGAGGCTGAGGCACTAAATGAGATATTAAGTGTCGACTGGGGTGATGACGAATAAGAGATGTTTAGCCGAGAGTATTCACAGTTTACTCAAAAAAGGAGACTAACATATGGAAGATTTGGGAGAATTTATTGATTTTGGAAGTATTGGCAATTCTGATGACGCAGAGATTGATTACACAATAAGTGAAGATGGAAGTTCCATTACTATTGATGCAGTTGAGGAAGCAATTGATGAAGTACAGGATTTTATAAGGGAAAAACTTCTTTCTTATGGATGCGCAAAAAAACCGCTCTCTCAGATTCGTCTTGCTGTTGAGGAAATATTTGTAAATATTATTTCCTATGCCTATAGACCGGATATAGGTAAGGCTGAAATAAAATGTGAAGTTTCGGACTCTCCGCTGTCCGTAATTATTCAGTTTATGGACTCTGGAAAACCATTTGATCCGCTTGCACAAGGGGAAGCTGACACCTCAGGTACAATGTTCATGGAAAGACCGGGTGGATTCGGGATTCATCTGGTTAAGAATACTATGGATGATGTTGAATATGAATTTAGGGATGGAAAAAACATTCTTATAATAAAGAAAAATCTTGATGCATAGAAAGAGTTATGTATCAACAACAAAATTATACTAATATCAATGCCACCAATAGGCTGCGTTTGTGACTTACTGGTGGCAATTATTCTTTAAATTTGTATTGTGGTATTATGGTGCATAGTAAATTGGAGGAATATTCTTGGAAAGGATTAAGAACTATTTTAAAAATATATATCCTATGACAGTTGGATCTATAGTCGTCGTAATGATACTGTTTGCATTGATAGTTCAGTTAATCGGTTATTATGCAGTTTCCGCTTCATTTGGGAATGAATACAGTGATTTTGCTTTGCGCTGTGCCAGAATTGGTTCTGAAATTGTAAAAGCAGATGAATTAAATAGTTATCTGAATTACTCGCAGGATGAACTGCAATAAAGAAACTGAAAATGATACGCTGGTACTCAGAATGAAGACAGGCGTAGATAATTTTGCTGGTGAAGAACCACAGTTTGATGATATGACGATGCTGAGCTTTACATATATAGGAAAGAAAAAGAAGTAAAAACAATATGCTGCTATGAAGAACAGGGACGACGCAGGGAAAGGAGATTGAAATGAAAGAATCTAATAATTTTGATGACATTTTATCTGAGAATAATAATATCGAAACTGGCGATAACAATAATCAGCTTGATGATGATATTAGTATTAATCTTGCCGGAAACTATAGATTCAGTGAAGAAGAAAACAGTGCTGAAAATAACATAGAAAATAATTTGGGTGATAATGAAGAGATTAACCTTCAGGGAATTGGTGAAGATGAGCTGGATGAAAAGCTCATTTCACAGAATCAGATTCAGGAAGAGGATTTATATTTTAATGAAGACCAACTGAATCAGGAAGATATTCAAACTGATACTATCCGGGAAGTTCCAGGAGACAATCTTTTCCAGGGAATACTTGAAGAGAATGGACTCGGAGAATGGGAAGATATGGAGCTCGAAGGAAGAGAGGTTCAGAAAGAAGAGGCTCTTCAGAGAGAAAACCAGTTGAAAGCTAATCTTGCTGTCGAAGAGGCTAAGAAAAAGAAGCAAGAAGAAGAAAAGAAATTAAAGGAAGAAGAGAAGGCAGCAAAAAAAGAAGCTAAAAAACTTGCGGCTGAGGAGGCAAAGAAAAAGAAGGAAGCTGAGAAGATTCCAGAGAGACATTTTGACACTCCATATATGCGCGGTCATGCTGACTATTATTCCGAACAGCGTGGCTACAAGGATCATGTTTTTGAAGAGGGAGTAAACACAAAAAACGCCAATGATATCCATGTTTTGAAATATGCTGTGAGGGAATTGGGCAGAGGAACTGCTAAAAGATCTCAAGAGCAGAAGAAACTTGCTAAAGACCTCGAAGCCTTTGATACATTTATGAAGGAAATTGAAGGCCGTACCAAACTCACACCAAGAGAGATGGAGGTATATGATGCTCTTTCTCTAAAGGTTTATAAGTCAGGGAAAGAATATAGAGAACATTTGCTGGAAAGAAAAGAGAAAGAAAAAAAGGCCTTCGATGAGAAACATAAGAATGATAAATATACGGTAGAGTATGAGATGTCTCAGGATATGACCGGAAAAATGGAAGGTACTACTCAGCTGATGGAAACCATAGAGCGGATGCGTAAGGAGACCTTCAAGAAAGAGATGGAAGAAAAACAGAAGGAACTTGCTGAAGCATGTCGTAAGGAAGCTGATAAGGCTGAAGCAATAAGAGATGAGATGGAAGCTCACAAGGACAATCCAAACAACCTGAAGGCTCTTCAGCACAATATGGAGGAGTCTATTGCGAGGACAATTTTCTATAATAACAGGATTGAAAGGCTTACAAAGCAAGGTGAGTTCGACGTAAAGCCTGATGAATCCCTGACAAAGGCAAGAGAACGTTTAGATAAAGCTATCCAGCCTACTCCGGCAGAGCTTGATGAGATAAAGAAAACTGATCTTTGCAAATCACTCTACAATAAAGGATGGGAAAAGCTGCAAGAAGGTGATCTTCTGACTACTGGAGATATAAGTGAGGCACAGAAAGAATATAAGAAAGCAGAAGGCAGCAGAATTGGAATGAGAAAGTGGCGAGAGCAAAATATGCGTCCGGTTAAGCCAGCTGAGAAAAATAAAGAGCAGGAGAAGAAGCTTGAAAATAAGCAGCCACAGCTTGGTTCAAAGTAATCATAAGATAAAACAAAGAAATTAAAGAAGAAATTTTCACGAATCTTAGGCAGAGAAAGGGGTTTTTCATGTCAGACAAAATAGCATTTGATCATCTACTTGAGAATACTACCGATGGATTCTTTGTTGTTGGCTACGATGGACATATTCGTATGGAAAATAGCCTGGCAGCAGAAATCCTTGATATAGAGGAGGAAAATCTTTTTGGAAAAACACTTGTAAATCTGATATCAGAAAGTGGACAGAATGATGATTTCTATGAATGCATTCTTGATGCAGTCTATAAAAAAGAAAGAATTGCGAGAATAGTGCCATTTTATAAAAATGGTCAAAGTGTTCAGTTAAAACTGATTGTTTCACCACTGAGAGACCGTAAGGATGATATAGCAGCAATTGTTATGTTCAGCGACATTACAGAGCTTTCGGAGTTAGGCAGCAGAAATGAGATGCTGATGAAGAAGCTGGTAGAATTCGTTGACAGATTTGTGAGATTCATGATTAACGCTATAGATGAAAGATCACATTATAACGCTAATCATACAAGGAGTATGGTTACCTACGCTGAAAATTATATGAATTACCTGAGCAGGGAAGGCAGAGCGATTGACCAGAAAAAAAGAGGACCATTTTTATCCAGCGTATGGATGCACGATGTTGGAAAGCTTGTAATTCCTCTAAATATAATGGATAAACCAACGAGACTCGGGGATAAGGAGAAGGATGTAAAGCATAGAATTGAGGTTGCTATACTCTGTGAGAAGCTGAGGATAGCAGAGAGTAAAGCAGAAACAGTTTCGGAGATTGAAAGAGCAAAGAATATACCTGGAACTCCGGTGACTCTTAGTACGGAGGTCAAGCCTGCGAAAACAGATAATTCTTCTGAAATGGGAATCGGTGATTTAAGAAAACAAGCATCTGAAAGAATTGCCAAGCTGGAGGAAGCTCGTGATTTTATCCTTGATGCAAATACAAGAGGCTACATGGATAAGGATTCTCGTGACAAAGTTATGGAATATGCAGATATTCCTTGTCTGACACCATCTGGAGAAACTGTCCCCCTTCTCGATGAATACGAGAGGAAAGCATTAACTATTGAACGCGGAACGCTGACCGACGAAGAGAGAGAGATAATGCAGTCCCATGTAATAAAAACCCATGAGATGCTTCAGCAGATGGAGTTTGAAGGCCCTTATAAGGATGTTCCAGAGTGGGCCGGCAGACATCATGAATTTTTGGATGGAAGTGGATATCCAAATGGAATCCATGGAGATGAAATAACCTGGGAGACCAGAATTCTGACTATCATAGATATATATGATGCACTGACGGCAGAGGACAGGCCATATAAGCCGCCACTGTCACCACAGAAAGCATTCGATATATTAAAGGATATGGCAGTAAAGGGTAAGATTGACTCTGAAATCCTTGATGATTTTATAAAGAGTGAAGCCTGGAAACAGAACATGTAGTGCGTAAATTAGAGGATATATTTATATCAAATAATTGAGCGTTTACCTAAAAAGGAAGAAAAAATGACAGAACAATTCGAGTCTGAACGACTCATTCTCAGAACATCATATGCAATCACGGCTGAGCAGATGCTCAAATTCTACTCAGATAACCGGGCATTCTTCGAGCAGCATGAACCATATCAGGGCGAGCGATATTATACACTTGACTTTCAGGAACGGGCTCTGGCACAGGAACGCGCAAATATGGACAGAATGACATCTGCTTATTATTACTATTTCCTGAAGGAAGACCCTGAAAGGATGATAGGCTCAATGAGCTTTTGCAGAATCAGAAAGGAGCCCTACGCCAGCACGATATTCGGATATAATCTGGATGAAAATCTTCAGGGACATGGTTATTGCACCGAGGCCTGTGCAGCCTGCATGGAGCATCTTCTGTCATATGCGCATATTCACAGAATCGAAGCCAGAGTAATGACTGACAATGAGAAGTCAGTTCATGTGCTTGAGAGACTTGGTTTCTTCCATGAAGGCTTTGAGAAAGCAAGCATATTGATCGGTGGGCAGTTCCGAGATCACCTGAGATATGCATACATAAATGAGAATTATTAGAAACATCCGCGAGTGGATAAAATGTCAGAATTATGTGTAGCTGACAGATGGAGAAAGATATGAGGTTACAATATGGGAAATGGACCAAGTGTTTCTGAAGAGAAACTTAAACTTATAGCTATGATGGACCAGACATTAAATGGACTGGATCAGAGACGTAGAGAGCTGAATACAGAACTTGATTCTGAACAAAGCGAGGAGCAGGTAGCACGTATTAAGAAGGATCTGATAGAGATAGATAACCAGATGAGTGCTATTAAGGGGGCCCGCGAAGAATTCGAGAAGCAGTATGCTAAAGCAAAGACTGAGGAAGAGAAAAAAGAACTTGAACGTGTGGTAAAGATGGCTATAATTGTAGGAATGACTAGTGAAAGCCTGCGTTTATCATACGAGAGACAGAAACAGCTTGATGCTGACAGGGAATCAGCACTTGCTCAAATGGAAGCTCTTAAGGCTGAAAGAAATGAGAAGGCTATTGACAGGATATTTGAGGTCAATTCTTTCAGGTTCATAACCCGTGATATGGTTGATGAAATCAAGAATAATGAAAAATTCAAGGATATGGCTGAAAATGATCCTGATCGTCTGAACCGCGAAGCGTTGAGCAAGCAGGACGAATATAGTGCTATGATAGCACGCCATTTCTATCGCCGAAATATTAAGATGAGTAATGATTTTGCTGAAAATGAGAAAAAATTGAGAGAACAGCTTATGCAGGAAAATGAATTTGAAAAAGCTGTTCCTATGCTGAAAAATTTCATCGATGGAAATCTAAATAAACATGGTGGCGAGGAAGATAAAAAATTCTTTCTTGAGATATATAAAGATCTGGAAGAGCTGAAGGTAGAAAGCAGAAAGATTGATAACGAGTTTATTAATAATCAGAGTGATTTCACAAAAGGAAATGGAATAACAAAGGAAATAATTGAAAAAGAAAAAAGTCTGTCTAAAAGGCTTAAGGATTATATAGAGAAGGCTATGAATTTGGGGGAGGAGCTGGCTAATAAAGACGATGAGAAGGCTTATAGTCAATATATGCTTTTGCAGGGAGCTCTTATGATTGATGGTACTATCAAGGGCAGACTTGATGAAGATGAGGTAAAGTTCCGTCAGAATGAATTTAATAAGGAAAAAGAAGGCTGGCAAGTTTTTAAACAGCTGTCAGAAGACAATACTCCTAAGATAAATGAAGTGAGTAAGAAGGGAATTATTGAGAATAGAGCCCTGGCAAAGGTAACGAGACTTTCAAACATTTCAAGAATTGAAAGCAAGGAAAGCTTATTGGGAAGAGTGGCTGATTGGGCTAAGGATTCTTCTCAGGAAATTATAAACATTATAAAAAATAAATCCAGGATAACAGTTGCAAATAAGAATAAGATAAAAGAGAAAGTAGCATCTATTGTTCTATTTCAACTGGTTTATAATGAACAGAAGCAGTTTATGGAGAGCAGACCATTTTCTGGCTTGGTATGGCGAAAATATAAAGATAACCATAAGTTGGATGAAGTTGCAAAACAGCTTGCATCAGTACCTGAGTTTAATATAGTATATTATAGTTATATGCGAGGTGGGGAGTTTAAGGATAAGTGCATTAAGTTCCTTGCTGAGGATGGTGAAAAACTTCTGGCACAACAGTTGGGAGATAATATAATTGAGGTTATGAAGAATCAGCCTATAGAAGAAGAAAAGGGCAGATCCAGAAGTAAAACATATGCAAATGTACATGCAAAACCAGGAAATAAGGCTAGCTCAAAGAAAAAAATCAATCCAAATAATAATTAAGATATCTTAAGGTGAAGAACTCATGAAAAAAATCATCATTATATTTTTATCAGTATTTGTGGGAATGCTACTTATTTCCGCCCTGATATTTGGTATCCAGTATTATCGCAGTTTCACTCGTCTTTTTAAGGATACAGATTATCCTGTTTGTTATAAACAAGAGGATGGAAATATCAGCATAACCTTGAAGGACAAGTCTGGAAGTAAGGTTATGTGGTATGCGGAGGCTGAGGATGCTGACTATATCTCGATAGAAGAGAAGGGTAAGGCAAAGGCTGAAAAAACTAAATACATTATTTCTCCGAAAAGTGCAGGCATTACAGTTGTGAACTTCGCCAAGAGAATGGATGTTGGCGGAGTAAGTGTTGATGAGGCTGTTATAAGCTTTAATGTATACATTTCTGAGGATGAAGAAACAGGTAGCTTCAGATGTGATTTTCTGGATTTTGCAGACCTTTCCTATGGAGACTATGTGATTGGAGCTGATACATCGAATCCGATAATTCTGTGTGGAAAAAGTAGCTTTTTTGAAGATGACTATAGCATCCTGTATGCTTCAGACACGGATGCTGACAAGAAGAGAATACTTGGAAATATTGATTTTGTAAATGGCAAAGGTGACTGGCAGGTTGAGGCAGATAACAATGCTATGATGATTAAAGAATTCGAAGAGGGAAATAGAACCTATTGTTATCTTTATTTGGGTTCAACAGATCCGAGAGAGATTGATGAAGAAGATCATGTATTGGATGAGTATAGAGCAACAGCTTCCAATGCAACAGCTGAGTTGAGTACAGAAACAGACGCAACTGAGGTTAAAGGTGAAACCGTTCTGCAGTTTGCCAGTGAATCGCTTGGTATTGGAAGAAAAATTAAAGTTACTGTTTTCAAGGATGGACATATGACATTTTCTGATGCTGAAGAAAAATGATTCTGTGTTGCTCTTTTGTTATACATTAAATGTTAGAATTCTCGTAAATAATACCCGGAGGGTGAATTATGCATAGAAAGCTCTTAATAAATCTAAATAAAAAACATGTGCTGGTGTCATTTATGGTGGCACTTGCTCTTATGTTTTCCGGTATTTTTGCTGTGCCGGGTGGGTATGTACACGCCGATGGTGATTCCAACACCGAAGCAGCAAAACAGGAGGAGGATGAAGAAAAAAATAATATTCTGAAACCCAAAACCGGGCGTGTGGAATTTTGGGATTGGAAGGTTGTTAACGGTAGTAATGTGAGAACTATATTCAGTGATAATTTGTATCACCCGGTTATTCTTGCAACCGGAATAAATAATAAAGATAATAAACATTATTTTCTTTCGTCATATGCTGATAGGAATCATTTCTTTCTTCCGACTAAGAATGATTATTACCTGAGCGGATTTACAAAGGATTTTACCACATTAAGTTATAATGCCGAGACTGATACACGAAAAATATCGGGTTATTGTGGAAAAGATTTTGATTACTTTGATCATTCCTTTGCTTATTATTTTGATGCAGAGGAAAATCTGTTTATAAAGATGGATAAAGCAGGATATGATAATGCATTATCTGATGATGATATGTGGAGTTCCAGGTTCTTTACAACAGGTGGATCCATGGGTGTTCCATGGATTAAAGCTACGAAGTTTGGATCAGATAACGGAAGGACTGCTATATCTATCTGCTTTCCAAGAGAAAAGCTTTCAGGATCGGAAGCTGCTGCTTATCAGCCTGATAGTAAAGATTTTTATTTATACGTTGCAGGTCTGCTTGGAACTACAGCTTCCTATCGTGAGCCTGCGATGTACTGCAGACATGAGGTCGTTAAGGATCCAGAAGTAGATAACTGGCATATGGTTTACAATAATGACTGCTGGTTTATAGTTGCATATAATGACGACTACTGTAGCCGTTGTGCCGCCAGTGGATTAGGTTATAGCGTTTACAGAGATGATACGAGATATTGTTATTTGACCATGGCAACCTATAAAAAAATGGAGATCATACCACAGGGATGTCGGTCATTAGATGGTCCGCTTAAACATCCGGAAGTATATTATGGATATAATATGTTTGTAGGTACTCCGCATCTTTTTACATCTATTACTTCACAGACTATTAATGCCGGAGAACTTTTGCCAATAGATGCTGGTGCATTTGTAGGTGCTGGAGATGAAGAGGGAAAAGGAAAGGGTAAAGTTAATATATCTGACGGAATCATTCTTCCTAAGGGCGAAGTTCTTACCATAGATGGTGGAACTGTTTATGTAGGTACAAACCTTATTAATAATGGAAAAATTGTAGTAAAGAAGGGTGGTACTCTTGTAGTTAAAGATGGAGGATGTATATCTCCATATACCAAATTCTGTCAGGGACAGGGCACCATTGAATGTGACGGTGGTAATGTTGTTGTAATGCCGGGCGGAAAGATTTATGGGTTCTGCACTGGAATCGATAAGAATAAAACAAACCCGTATAATGAATCAAATGCTCCACTTCGTCTTGTAGGCGGTGGAACCATGATTAATTATGGAACGGTTGTTCTTACTTATGGTGTAATTGGAAAAGGAAGTAAGATAGAGGTTCGTAAGAACGGAGTACTTAAAGTAGGCTATAATCGAAAGGATCAGCTGGAATTCATGGCCAAAAGTCCGGATAATCTGTCGTTGGCTAACCCGGCGAATTATCCAAGCTATAAAAAGACTGTCGGACTTTTCGGTGTTGGGGGACAGTGGACTAATCCGACGGCATCTGATCCTATAGGATATAGAACATCAGGTAAAAATATAAATTATGAAAAAGCAACCGTTGTAGTCGAGAAAACTGCAACATTTAATCATGATGCTGGTGGCTTAGATACCGCTCCAAGTGATAGAGTGGATATCATCATACCAGAATACTAAAGCTACTACAAAGGGCTGTGCATTAAGCATAGCCCTTTATATAGTTTTATTATTCATTCTGCGTTATAGCCAAGCTAAATCAAAACTAGCAAATGTACAGGAGTTTATATGAAAATCGAAAAATCAATTATCGTATTTTTTTCTATAATGGTATTTATAACTGTATTTCTGACTGCCTTTTTGGTGGGACTCTTTGCTATGGAGAATGTGCAGGCTGAAGAAAATCCAGAATCTTTAACTGATGAACAGAAGGATTCTTATCATATTATCAGTTTAGCTGACGAATTCAGTTCCGGTAGTTTAGATTATGCTGATGCTCCTTCGGAAGTCAGTTTTTCAAAATCTGAAAACAATTATCTTTTGATAAAGGCGGAATCAGATTCTCTAAACGAAGGAAGACTCAGGCTGGACAGAAGCCTGATATTTGACAGAAATCCTGTTGGAAGGATTTCTCTAGATGGGTATGCCCGGGAAGGGGCAACAGTTTATGTGGATGTCTATCTTGATAAAGAAACAGAACCGGTGGCAAGCTTTCTTCTTCCGAGTGAAGATTCAGGGGATATAGCTTCTGCAACGGATAGTAATGAGAATGTGGCTTCTGTGACAGATAGTTCAGAGCAGAGTACTTCAGAGCAAAGTACTTCCGAGAGTATATATGGTGGTAAGTCATTAACTCAGACCATGGATGTATATGATAGAAAAATCAAGGGTGAACATAAGGTTTCTCTTAGCTTCAGGGTTTCAAATGATAACGAGAGTGAAGATGAGAAAGAGACCAAATTTGCTCTTAATTCTATTGAATTTACAGAGAATTCGCTTCCGGTTATATATCTTGATATTGATGAATCCAAAGGAACTATCGAAGCGATGAACAAGAGCAAGAACCATAGTGAAAAATGTTATGGCAAGTTCAGCATTCAAGTTCCTGATGGTTATATATCCGAATATTCCGGAAAGACCGAAACTGATTATTCAGACCTGGATCTTGAATATATAAAGGGTAGGGGTAATTCTTCCTGGGCCGAAGAGAAAAAACCATACAAGATAAAGCTGGACAAGAAGTTAGATCTGTTTGGAATGGGTGCCAACAAACATTGGGTTCTTCTGGCTAACAGTTTGGATGTTACACAGATGAGAAATCGTGTGACCTACTGGCTTGGCTCAGAACTGGGACTGGAATTCACTCCCCAGAGTATTCCGGTTGAAGTTGTAATGAATAATAAATATTTAGGAACCTATTTTCTCTCAGAGCATATTCGCGTGGGAGAAGGAAGAGTTGAGATAGATGAACTGGAGGAAAATGATGAGGACTTGGACGTGATCACTGGAGGTTATTTTCTTGCCATGTGTCCGGATGAAGAAGATCCGCCGGAGAATAAAATCGTAACAGCTTCTGGTATGTCCTTTCTGACGGAAAGTCCTGATTTTACTGAAGCTGGAAATGAAGCACAGAAGAATTATATCAATAATTATCTGCAAAAAACTGAGGATGCCATATTTGGCGATAGCTTTAAGGATACAGAGGGAAAAAGCTATAAGGAATATATAGACTTTGATTCTCTCATTGATTACTGGTGGATTCAGGAATTTTCCATTAATACTGATGCATATGATACGGAAAGTACATATCTCTATAAGAAGAGGTCTGGAAAATTATATTTCGGTCCTCTCTGGGATTTTGACTTTGTTGCCTGGGGAAGTCAGGTCAACATGGGAGAAAGGCTGCAAGGCTTTAATAATACACACTGTGAATGGATTAACCGCTTAAAAAAGGATCCGGAATTCCTTCAGGCAATACATGACAGGTGGTCAGATATAGATGTACTTGTCGAGGAAATAATTAAGCCGGAGGGCCTTCTTGATAAATATTTCGAGGAAATGAAAACAGCTGAAAGCTATAATTCAGAGCTGTGGTCACATGGGTCAGATGGGAATACTCGTCAGTATAAAAGCTATGAGGAAGCTATTCAGGAATACAGAAGCTGGATAACTGAAAGAAGAGACTGGATAAATGATAATCTCGGGGACATCTACCACCTTACATATCACGTGACATTTAGCGTGGATGGAGAAACATATTATGAAGCGGACAAGCTGATAGGTGATGCGATTAACGAAGCTCCAGAATCACCTAAGAAGAAGGGCTATGTTTTCAGCGGCTGGAAGGACGAAAAGGGATTAGCGTTTGATCAGAATATTGAACCAAAGGATGACGTGCAGTTCTATGCTGCTTTCGTAAAGCTCAGTACAGAGGAAAATGGACACAAAAGGACAGGACCTTTTTCATTCGGGAAAAAGTATCTCGTGATTCTCCTTATAATTATAACATTACTTGGAGGAACAACATTTATTCTAGTTCGAAAAAATAAAAAGTCTAAGTAAGTATACCAATGTCATTAAGTTAAGATGACAAGACAAAGATCTCTATACCAGAAATGGTATAGGGGTCTTTTTTTATATAATAGGAAACTGCGCCTGACGGCGCAGCCCTGATTGAACTATAAGGTTAATGCAATAATCTGTCAAATATGTTATACTATGTGTATGAAAAATAATCTAATACATTACAGAACTTCGGTCTGTAACATTAATTACCATGTGGTTTGGTCTGTCAAATATCGTCGAAAGATTCTTACTGCTGATGAGAAAGGCTTTACAGTTCAAATGTTTGAATGTGGAGAATGCGACCATGTACATTGTTTTATTACTGCACCACCGAAGCTTTCTGTAACAGTCATCGTCAAGTACCTTAAAGGAATAACAGGAAGAAAGCTTTT
>JAILEL010000018.1 GCA_024687845.1 Eubacterium sp. | reverse complement strand
GCAACTTCAGTTACTATACCGGCAACGGTAAAGATTAATGGAAAGTCTTATAAAGTAACAGCCATTGAGGCAAATGCATTTAAGGGTAATAAGAAGCTCAAAACAGTTACCATTGGAAAGAACATCACCACAATAGGTAAGGGTGCATTTTCCGGATGTACTGCACTTACAACAGTAAAGGGCGGTGCAAAAGTAAATACCATCGGCGCAAATGCATTCATGAACTGCAAGCAGCTTAAGAAGTATATCGTAACTTCTAAGGTCAGCAAGATTGGTGCAAAGGCTTTCTATGGATGTAAGTCACTTAAAAATATTAAAATTAATAGTAAAAAGCTTGGCAAGAATTCTTTAGGTAAGAAATGCTTCAAGTCGATTAATAAGAAAGCTGTAATTATGGTTATTAAGAGCAAGAAGAAGACTTACACAAGCTATATTAATAAGTCTGGAATTGACAAGACGACAACTGTGAAGTAATAATTCGTTATAGTAATGTAATTTACTGAACAGTTAAATAGAATTTTTAAATAGGGGATGGAGTTACAATGGCTAAAAAGATTGATTACAAAAGAAGCGATTATATCAGCTGGGATCAGTATTTTATGGGGATTGCAATGCTTTCAGCTTATAGAAGCAAGGATCCAAATACTCAGGTTGGTGCCTGTATAGTAGGAGAGGACAACAGAATCCTGTCAGTGGGATATAACGGAATGCCAGAGGGGTGTGTTGATGATGATATGCCTTGGGGCAGAGATGGAGCTGCTCTGGATAGTAAATACATGTTTGTGTGTCACGCTGAACTGAATGCTATACTAAACTATAGGGGAACAGGTTCTATGAAGGGAGCAAGGGTGTATGTCACCCTGTTCCCATGTAATGAATGTGCCAAAGCTATCATTCAGAGTGGAATCAAGGAAATAGTCTATGTTTCAGACAAATATGCTGATTCTGAAAGTACCATTGCATCAAAAAGAATGTTTGATATGACGGGCGTGAAGTACAGACAATACGAAATGGCTGACAGGGAGATAACACTGAGTATATGATCATGGTAATGGTTATCATATATATTTCATTGATAATATGTGGAGGATTCTTTTTATATTCCTCGGCATTTCTGAATATTATTTTATCAAGTCTTATAGTAGCTGGTGTTGTCAGAAATAAGAAACTGCGAATTGAAATGTCATGGTATTTAATATCACTCATTGTACTTTGTATCAGCTATATTATAGTAATTATCTATTCAGTTGATAAGGGACTATCGGCAATGGGAATTATCAAATTTCTCCCCGTACTACTTTTTTGCGTTTTGTTAAATGTATACGAGGTGGACAGGAAGAAAATTGCCGAGCAACTACCGCTTTGTGCAGGAGTTATGACAGTTATTGCATTTATCCTATATATGATAAAACCACTGAGACAATATTTTAGCGTATCAGACCGTTTATCGGGGACCTTTCAATATCCGAATAGTTTTGCGATGTTTCTGCTTATTTCCATAATGCTTCTGGTAAATGATTTTAAACTTGATAAAAAGAAGATTATTCGTAGTATACTGCTTGTGGTACTGATAGGTGGAATTGCATTTACCGGATCAAGAGCTGTACTGGTACTTCTTGTACCCGCAGTTTTGGGAGTTATCTTCATCAGGACGAGAGAAGGCAAGGCGGAGTTAGTTGAAGAAATTAGTAAGAAGAAAGAACTCAGTCAGGATGTGATTGAAAAAAATCAAGCATTGGGTTCAAATAAGATGCGATGGATTATTGTTTCAGCGATTATTTTAGCAGCAGTGATTATAGTTGGAGCAATTGCAATAGGAACAAAGAAGATTGCATTTACTTCAAGTACTCTGTTCGGACGACTCCTATATTGGAAGGATGCACTTATAATCCTAAAGAAATATCCTTTTGGGGTGGGATATTATGGATACAGCTATATTCAGGGCTTCTTCCAGACTGGCAATTATAAGGTGGTAAATGTACATAATGATATTCTTCAGTTCATGTTGGATGTGGGAATACTTCCAGGAATTGTATTTTTTGCAGCATATGTCCGTGGAATCATAACTAGAAAAAACAAAGATATCAACAGATGGATACTGCTGATATTCCTGATGCATATACTATTCGATTTTGATCTTCAGTTTGTATCATTATTTATGCTGATCGCTCTGTTTATGCCAGAGGAAAATGTCA
>JAILEL010000009.1 GCA_024687845.1 Eubacterium sp. | reverse complement strand
AGCATGAACTGGAGTTACTAATGACATAGACATTACTACTGCTGTCATTAATGTACAAATCCTTTTCTTTAATCCTTTCATTTTCCCATCCTCCATTTTAGATTTTTCACCTCCATATCTCTCACATATCTCTATTATGATTCATTATAAAAGCATTTTTGAAACTTATGTTTAATTATCCACTTATTTATAATCAAGTCAATCATAAATATTAATTTCTTGTTATATATATCAAATTCCTCTTCTTCTGACAACAAGCACAACCTTTCCTTTTAGTTGACTCTTGTCAATTCCACCATAGATTCTACTATCACTGGCATCACTTCTATAATCATTTAATACAAATACAGTTCCATCTGGCACCGTATATGGGAAGTTAATACTAGCACCTTCAGCCGTTGTCGGATATACTGTATCTTCATATAACCCGTACCCATTTATGGTAAGTCCCTCATCTCCTATGGCTACAACATCTCCAGCAAATGCGACAGCTCTTCCAAAACAGGTCTTCCCGTTTACTTCATATGCAACCACTTCATTCTCTAAAGGAGCTGCTAATTTGTAGGTAATGCAAAGGTCCCCATCCTTAATCATAGGGTAAGATGTATTACTGTGATTAACATATACTCCTGCTACAAAATGTAAAATAATCCATACTATTAAAGCTGTAGTGATTATCTTTACAAAAAACTCAATAGCATAATATGCCGCACCTTTTCGTTTCTTTTTTTTCTGTTTATTTTCTTCTTTTTTTACAGAATTCTCATTCTCCATAATACTTTTCAAACCCAACGAGAATTAAAGATATCAGTTTATAAAATATTAAATCAGTAATGCGCAAATTATAAACTTTAAAACAGTTTATGTAAACAAAATAATGAATTTTATTTTACAAATCGTCGAAATTGTAAATCAAAAATGCTGTCACATTAAATGAATTAATTCACCTAATGTGACAGCATTCTAATACTATTTCCACTTACCTGGAGCCTTTGACTTTTTGAGCATTTTTTTGTACTTTTTAAGTTTTTTTCCAGTTGCCTTCTTGGTTATACTAAACTTAGCTTTCTTATTTATGCCCTTAAAAGCATTACTTCCAATACCGGTCAGCTTTGTCGTCCTAATATTTACTGTTTTTAGATTGGAACATCCACTAAAGGCATTTGCACCTATCTTGGCTATATTTGCCTCAAAGGTTGCTGTTTTTAGTTTCTTACAATTTTTGAATGCATTTTTCTCTATTGCCGTAACTTTAAACTTAACCCCACCAATTTTAACTGTTTTAGGCGCAGCCATCTTGGTGCATTTTTTATTATATGGTGCCATATAGGTAACTGTTCCAGATACCACTTTACCCTTTTTCCTGGTTATTTTAGTTATCTTATACTTTCCACTGGATTTCTTGTCTGCTACAGGCAAATTCTTCTTCAAATCTGAGTTAGTCAATTTTGTAGATACATAATATTTCTTTCCACTGGTATCAGTCAGAACCTTTCCATCCGCAGAAATCTTCCCTACACCTGCTTCAACATTATTGGCATTATCTCCATAGTTAGCAGTTTTATCATTCGAAGCATTGTTATACTTAGTATCATTCGAAGCATTGTTATACTTAGTATCATTATTATCTTTTATATCACTATTACCAGTTGGATTATTCGCGGGAGTGTTCGACTTATTTTTATTCTCACCGGTAGTTCCATCATCCTGTTTTGTACCACCTTGACTTTGTTCGTCCTGCTTTGTACCGCCCTTATCACTATTGTCCTGAGAAGTAGATGGTTCATCTTCTTTTTTATTATCCACCAGCCCATAGTTGAATCTAAGTTCCACATCTTTAATATCATCGGATGACATGAGACTCTTTGGAACATTTTCATTATTCTTATGTAACATATAGAGGCCTGCCGCAGCACCAACAAGTCCTGCATTATAATCTAATGCAACTTCGTTAGCTCTATAATCTGACTGTAAATCTGAGTAAGTACCATTCAAATCCGATGGTCCGCCAACAAGAGCACCAAGTAATATATGATGATTAGAAGATATTTGAGACGCATCCGAAGAATTGGACGCTGCTCTATGATGTGGATACTTGGATGATAACGAATTATATCCAACAACAAAACATTGTCCCGTTCCATTACCAAGAATATAATTCATCTGCTTTGTTGCCCAGGCACTATATGTATTTTTCGAAGAAGCCTTATCATACAGTAGTCCCAATAACTGCGTATTACAGTTATATCTCGCACTTCCCCACTCACTTAGACAGCTATATCCATTATCTGAAGCTTTCATATTATTGGCACAAGTCAGAAGAGCTGATGCATCACCAGTGCCATAATAGTCAGCTAACGCAGATACATTATCCCATGAAAACCAGGAATAAATGTTATATCCACCGTTAGCGTTCTTGGCAAAACTAAAATCAGATAGATAATCATTTTCTCCAGTAGCCTTATATAGAAGGGCTGCCGCAAGTGCATAGTCATCTGCCCATGAGGTTGATTTATACATCCATGAGCCATTATTATCTATTAATGCAGATGAATCACAAACTTTTTTCATATTGGCCTTAGCATATGCAAATAATTTTTTTGCATATGACAAAGATTCTTCATCTTTAAAATTCAAATAATTTAATGCAAGCGCTGCCACAGAAAGAGAAACCTGATCAGTTGCCGGACAGTTTGCGCTCGTTGCATAGGCATATCTCGCAGCAGACTGTTTCTCAGGAGCTCCCCAAAAACTGTGATCATCTCCATTTCCAACCTGATATATAAAATACTTCACCGAGTCGCCGTCCAGTACAGTGCATTTCTTAAGATAAGAAGCAAAATAATCAGATATCACCTTAAAATGACTGGCTGAATTAGTTTCTTTAAATGCTTCTTCAAATTCAAGATAAGCTATCCCCAAAACTGTAGCTGCGTAACCATTTGTCAGTGAGAACTTGATATGATCTCCAGCATCATGATATCCCCCACTAATATCAATCCGCTCCCCTGAATCAGCTCCATTCTTATCTCCTATAATTACAACTGCATTTTTATCTTGAAGATGGCAATCACCCCTCCAGCTAAATGCAGCGTATTTTGAAACTCCTTCTCCACACATATTTGAATCATAGAAATATAGGGATTCCTGAAGAAGTTTTGCATAATTAGATGTAGCATCACCTGTTGGAACATCATATTCCTGTCCAGACTCTCCTCCTGAAATAGAATCTGACTTACCACCTGTAATAAGTTTAATAGATGATATGCTGTATTTAAGAGTAGAACCTGGCGCAAGATTGGTGAACTGTATACCCAAATGCTTAAGTACCGCATCATAATATGGCGAAAAGTCAAATGAAAATGTCTTGGAATTATTATTCACATCTGAAAGATTCATCCATGTATTTTCCCAATGTTCAGGACCTGATGTATACATAAATAACATAGCACCAGGAGTACTGTCTCCACCTGTATATTCAGAAACGGATATTGCTACTTCAATACTTGAAGCACCAGCATTTTTCAGCTTAGTAAAATCATTATATTCACCGGGAAGTGTAAAATGAAGTTCATACTTTCCATCCGCTCCCACAGTTACATTTCCTTCTAAAACTGAAGAGTTAGCATTAGTAATATCTATACCTTCACCTGCAGCATCAGCTTGTAAAGGTATATAACCTATAGCCGATATTACCATCAAAAAGACAAGGACAAATGATAACACCTTATTACCTATCTTCTTCATTTTCTTTATTCTCCTTAAGTATACTCCCCAAATAAATTTACTAACCCACTAAAATAAAGATGTGCGTGTTATAAGTATCTTTGATACAATTTAATATATATTCTCAGCAACTCACATCCAAAATCTGAGCTTTTCCATGCAGTTTAAGTCTTATGCTTTCTGCTTCTGCCAGTCCTGTCCATCCTGTTATAGTCATACATTCGATAGGTAATTTTGGAACTTTCTTGTATCTCTGCCACAAGCACTCCTGCGCCTATAGCATGAACCATCCCGGCTTCTATATAGAAGAGATCATCCTTACTGACAGGAATATGGTTTACCTCTTTTTATATTTTTTACTATACCTTCATAGTACCCTGTTCATTTTTTATAAAATAAAAATATTAAAATACAGAATGCGGTATATAAAGGAACTAATTAAATATCATTGTAATCCAT
>JAILEL010000387.1 GCA_024687845.1 Eubacterium sp. | reverse complement strand
GGATTGAGTTCAATATAATGACCTGATGCAGCAGCATCTGTATAGAAATCCACACCACATGCAGTATTATTTACGAGTGGAGTAAGTCCATACAAGGTTCCCTTCTTCATCTTGGCAAAAAATTCAACCAATGAGTTAAATACATTATTCTTTGCTCCGATGTACATAAGCTTAACATCAAGGCTTCCAAATTTTTCAATCATTGTAAGGGCATCTGCCAGAATCTGGCAAGGATGATAGGTACTATCACAGCCATTGATGAATGGAACTGTAACGTTATTACCAAAAAGCTCAACCGTTTCATTCTTCACAAGTCTTGCCATTATAATGTCTACGTTTCTGCAAACGTATTTGATTTCAGATACAGGCTCGCCAAGAACAAAATTAGAATCCTCCCAAAGCTGGTTAAAATATGTTCCACCAAGCTCTGTTATTCCAGTTGCAAATGAAAGAAATGTTCTCGTAGATGTTTTTTCAAACAGTGAATATAGTTTCTTTCCTTTAAGACTGTCAGCATACTTGTCAGGATTCTTCTTCATATCCTGAGCAATTTCCAGAATTTCAATCAGCTCTTCTGCCGTGAAATTGGAAAAATTAAGCATATTCTTCATAAACACGTACCTCTTCCGTATATTTTCGCTGGTTACTATTCACGGTTAACTCAAAAAGCATTCTTAAGTCCACATCGAATACGGCTTATTCTTAAGCAAGCTTAAATAAGCCTGATATTCGATGTTCTATTGCCTCCAAAGGAGGCACTTCGTTAGCCATATTGTATAATTTTACTTTAAAATATCATAATAATCAACAAAAAAGTATTATTCATATAAAAAACCGTTGTTCTTCAAGACTTTTCCATAAAAGATTTGAAAAACAACGGTTTATCTTCTTTTAGTATTATACTTACAGATACTTCTTCAAAGTATCAGCCATATCTGTATGCTCCCATGGAACATCGATATCTGTACGTCCAAAATGTCCATATGCAGCTGTCTGCTTATAGATAGGACGTCTCAGGTCAAGCATCTTGATGATTCCTGCTGGTCTGAGATCAAAGTTTTCTCTTACAATCTCGACAATCTTTTCATCAGAAAGCTTTCCTGTGCCAAATGTATCTATCATGATTGACATTGGTCTTGCAACACCGATTGCATATGCAAGCTGGATTTCGCACCTATCAGCAAGTCCTGCAGCTACAATATTCTTTGCAACATATCTTGCTGCATAAGATGCAGAACGGTCTACCTTTGTAGGATCCTTTCCTGAAAATGCTCCGCCGCCGTGACGTGCATATCCACCGTAGGTATCTACGATTATCTTACGTCCTGTAAGACCTGAATCTCCGTGAGGACCACCTATAACGAATCTTCCTGTTGGATTGATGTAATATTTTGTATCATCATCAATCATATCAGCTGGAAGTACAGGATCAAATACATACTTCTTGATATCCTCATGAATCTGTTCCTGACTAACATCTGCACTGTGCTGTGTTGAAAGAACAACTGTATCTATTCTTACTGGCTTTCCATCCTCATCATACTCAACTGTTACCTGAGTCTTTCCATCAGGTCTCAGATAGGAAAGTGTTCCATTCTTTCTAACCTCTGTAAGCTTAAGAGCAAGCTTATGTGCCATTGAAATAGGATATGGCATAAGCTCTGGAGTCTCATTTGTTGCATAACCAAACATAAGTCCCTGGTCACCTGCACCGATTGCCTCAAGCTCTTCATCGCTCATCTGATTCTCTTTTGCCTCAAGAGCCTTGTCAACTCCGAGAGCAATATCCTGAGACTGCTCATCGATTGCTACCATCACTCCGCAGGTTTCTGCATCAAAGCCATACTTAGCTCTGTCATAGCCAATCTCTCTGACAGTATCTCTGACAACCTTCTGAATATCAACATAACCATTTGTTGATATCTCACCCATTACAAATACAAGACCAGTTGTACAGGATGTCTCACAAGCAACACGACTGTTTGGATCCTGTTTTAACAGCTCATCAAGTATTGCATCTGATATCTGGTCACAGATTTTATCTGGATGTCCCTCTGTAACGGATTCAGATGTAAAAAATCTTCTTTCCACGTTTATATCCTCCATAAAATATTATACAATTACAAGTGAATTATTATTTTAACCTATATTTACTATTTTATCAACATCTTAATACACAACCTTGTTACGACCTGTTTCTTTAGCCGTATAAAGATTTGCATCAGCCATGCTTATATTTTCTTCAATGGTAAGCTCCTTGTCAAACTGTCGGCAGCCGAAACTCATAGTAAGGTCTATCATATTACCCTGGGCATTACATGGGCTGTTCATCAGCTTAACACGTACTTTTTCTGCCATCTCAACAACTGCATCCAGCTCTGCTTCAGGCATTATCATGATGAATTCTTCTCCACCCCATCTATATACTCCACCATTTTCCGGGCAGAAGCTTTCGATAAGTGCTGCAGTAAATGCCAGAACATCATCACCTGCATTATGTCCATAGGTATCATTAACACGCTTAAACTTATCTATATCTGATATAAACATACTGATTGGTATGTCGTCTTCAAGGAATTTACTGTATCTCTTTGAAAAATCACTGTAGAAGCCCATTCTGTTTTTAAGCTTTGTGAGCTTATCATGATGAGACTCTTCAAGAAAGTTTTCTGACTCCAGTGCAAGGCCGCAGATAAGCGCAGCTGTAGAAAGTTTCCTTACATCCTCTTCCTCATCGAATCCACCACCACCATTTTTATTAATAATCTGAAATGCACCTATAAAGTCACCATTAACATTTGCAACCGGCATTACAAGGATTGATTTGGTAACGTATCCTGTCATTTTGTCGACAGAAGAATTAAAATTCGGATCATTATATGGGTCATTTGTAACCACAACTCTGCCTTCGTGGAGAGCTTTTCCAACAAGCCCTGTATCATCCGGAATTATTATCCTGTCAACTCCTGTTGCTGAAGTAGTCCACAGCTGGTGCTTTCTTCGATCCCATTTCCAGAAGCTTGCTCTGTCAGCGTCTGCCATAACTCTTCCAAGCTCTGTCAGAAATCTGAACAGCGTTTCGTGATCATTTTCCTTGTTGCTGCACATTTCGCGGTACAGCTTATCATTAATATCAAAAATCTCATTAAGTAGCATATTACTATATTCCATTTCAGGTCCCCCAATCTCAAAACAGTGGTGCAAATTCAAAATCTGTTCCTTCTATTGCCTTTTTAATTTTATCTTCATCATCCAAATGCATTAAATAAACTTTAATTTTCTTTTCTCTAAAGAAGTCATTATATTCCGTCAGTTTCCATATAGGTGTATGAACTCCGGAATCTATGGCACTACATTCAGAATATAAATATCCGCTCTCGTCAAGATAAGGTATAAAGTCCTCTATACATCGAGTATCACCCGTATAAACTACACTCTTTCCCTCTATCTTCATCTTATATCCAAAGCATTTTCCACTAAGCTGCGGAACATGACTGGTTGGAATAGTCTCAAGCAGCCATTCATACCCTTCTTTACCCTTTTTATCTTCAAAAAGGCATACATTAAAAGCCGTCTCGGCGCATCCATCTATATTAATAAGATAATACTCCATATTTTCCTTAACTTCATTACTCGAAACGATTATTTCAATCGGCAGCTTCCAAACAAAATAAGAAAAATGTACCAGCATAGGAAGTCCTGCTATATGGTCACTATGAGTATGCGTAATCATAATCACTATTCTGTTTATTTTTTTACCATCAGAAAACTTGTCTATACCAGCATTTTTCATCTTTAAAAACGCCATAATAGAGCAATCCATAAGAACCAAGCTATCCTCATGGATAAAAAATGCACAGTTATGATTATCAGAAAATCCGGAACCACGACCTAAGAAAGTCAGCATTATCTGTCTTTCCCCTTTCATTATTTTTCTTTGGAATCAGTATCCTTTAGTGATAAAACCTCATATACATATACGCCTTTACTTTTTCCTTTAAGCGGTATCTCACCGATTCCATTTACATTTATTCTGTCCTTTAGTCTTTCATAAAGAACATCACTTATAAGTACCTGACCAGCCTTTGCATTTGCTTCAAGTCTTGCAGCTGTATTTACAGTATCTCCAATTGCTGTAAAATCCATTCTGAAATCACAACCGATATTTCCGACTACTGCAGGGCCAACATTAACTCCGACACCATATCCAATAGTACGGCCATGCTTTTTAAGAAGCTTCTCCTGAAGCTCTTTTCCATCATTTACAATATCAAGAGCAGCACATACTGCTTTATATTCATAATCCGGAAGATCAAATGGAGAATTGAACACTGCCATTGTACAGTCTCCAACGAATTTGTCAAGTGTTCCCATGTTTTTAAATATCGCCTGAGTAGTCATTGTAAGATATTCATTTAATATATCGACGACTTCTTCCGGTTCCAGCGCCTCCGACATCGTCGTAAAACCTCTGATATCCACAAAAAGTGCTGCAATATCTCTGTTCTCCCCACCAACCTTAATGTTGAAATCACCTGATTTGGATAATTCTTCAACAATCTGAGGGGCCACATATTTCTGAAATGCACTTAGCACCTTTTTTCTTCTCGACCTTTCAAGTACATATCCCAATGCGATTGAATAAACATATGAGATGACCAGAACAAGTGGAAAATAGATAACATTGAAGGCATATCCGATATTATTTAATATAATGCAAGCCACTACTTCAATAGCAATCACGAGAATGAGAATTATCAGTGACTTCCATATCTTCTTTTTTCTGAAAACGAAATGAAGTGCCGCTGCAATTACAGCTGTGATAAGACTAAATATAATCGGATTGCCGTTTATTGCGAATCTGTTCTGAATAAACGACTGGAGTATATTTGCATGTATCTCAACTCCATACATCTGCTGGCTACCACCATTTGGAACCTGAAAGCTATCCTGCATTCCCGGTGCATATGCACCCACAAGAACGATACTGTCTTTAAAGGTTCTGGTATCTATATTGCCATCCAGAATATCTACAAAGGATATATATTCATAGTCCCCGGGCTTTCCAGAATAATTAATAATACTCCGTCCCGTTCTGTCAATAGGTATCTCACTCTGTGATATTCCCATTCTTTTACAATATTCTTCGTAAATTACCAAAGGGAAAATACTAAATTTTTGCTCATTATATTGTTCTGTAGGAATAATTCTTCTGACTACTCCATCACTATCTGGAGCCACATTGCTGTAGCCTGTCAGAGCATTTTTTTCCAATTCAGTAAAGGGCTGTTCTATATCTGAAACAGAAGAAACGTATTCTCCGTCCTTAAGAACGAGTTTTTTATCATACAAAAGATGATTAACTACAACCACATTTCCGGACTCTTTAACCTTGTCGGCAAACTGCTGGTCGCCATCATCTATCTGCCCGGAAAACTGGATATCAAAACCTATGACCATGGGCTTTGCATCAGCATGTTCATTCAGTTTATCTATGAGCATTGCATAATTACTTCTTGACCAGGTCTGAGCAGGACCAAGCTCGTTCATAGTCCTCTCATCTATTCCAATTATCTTAATCTTACTACTTATTCCTCTTGGTATCTGGTAGAGATTATCTCTGACAAAATAGTCCAAAAAACCAAGTGCATTAGTCAGTGTCAGTACAAATACCAGAATACCAGCTACCAGAGACTCAAGCAGAACTTGAATTTTTTTATTCATATCGAATACCTACTTA
>JAILEL010000385.1 GCA_024687845.1 Eubacterium sp. | reverse complement strand
CTGGATGAATAGTAAGGATTATAAATATTTATATAAGGGCATCAGGGAGAATTTAGATGAACATAAGTGAGATACGACATTTTGAAAAATTAGCTTCGAATGGACATGCAGCTCTGGAGGCTAAGGAATATGAAGGCTGGGAACTGCGGTTTTCAAAAGGATATACTAATCGCATCAATTCAATAAGTATTTTAGGCCCGGCAGTAACAGATATAAATGAAGCTGTTGATAAGAAGCTGAGTATTTGTGAAAATGAGTATAAATTGAAAGGATTACCCTGTATATTTAAGCTCACAGATGCCGATAAAACATTTTCGGATTATCTTGAAAAAAGAGGCTATGTGGTTGTAACTCCGACAGATCTCATGACACTAGATCTCTGTAAGGAAGAAATATCGATTGATACAAGTTATGATGTATTTTCATATACCAAAATAAGAGGAAATATTGTAGATATTGTATTCAGTTCAGAGCCTGATGACTGGTATGAAGATTATTTTGAATTCGAAGGAGTGAAGGACGAGTCAGAACAGGAATTATGTAAGAAGATCCACTCCAAGGTTACTGTTGAAAAGATATATATAAAGCTGCTATTTAATGGAAAATCCGCAGCAGTTGCATCTCTGGCAATTGAGGATGGGTATAGCCTTCTTCAGAATGTAGTAGTAGCACCTAAATACCGGAGACTTGGATTTGGGAAAAAACTCTGTATGGCAGCGATAGATAAATCAAAGAAATGTGGCCTGAAGTGTATATATCTTCAAGTGATTCAGGATAATGAAGCGGCTCTTAATCTGTATAAAAAGCTTGGATATGAAAAGTTTTATTCGTACTGGTATATGAGGAAAGGGGAGCCTGTAAAGCCTTCTAAACCATATGCTCTTAAAAAATCTACAGAATCAGAAACAGAAATCCTGTATTAAAAAGGAGTTGAAAGAAGGGACAAAGCAAAGATATAAAGTATTAGGGGGAAACAAAATGGAATACTTAGAAGAGGTGAAAATTGCTAATGAAATGGCGCGTAAATTCGGGCAGATGAGGGAAGATATCAAGAAAACTTTTGGTAAGGATATCAACGAGTATATTTTTGGAGAAGAAAAACCTTATCTGAACAGGAATTACAAAGAACTTCCAGATAGTTTTGGTAAAAAGCTTCGACTTCATCTGGAGAATGGCGGAATGCCTTCGGAGTTTTTTAAAAAGAATATAAAGAAGTTTAATGGCTACATTCCAGAGGAACTGCTTCCATATTTTTATAGAAGTCTGGATACAGTAAATGAGTGGCAGGTATCATGGAGCAACTACTATAGGAGATCCTATAGGGCAAAGAATGACTACACTCTCTATCTGGAGAGGTTCCTGGATATTATCGGTTCTTATAGTAAAATAGCTAATTATGGTTATGACATAAGTGATCTTGTGAAAGAAAATGTTTCAGAAGAAATGATGCTATATATAAAGCACAAGAATCGCTGGTTCCTTTCAGACTATTATATAGCTGCAAAGCTTGATGAAGGGGATGAGAAGCTTGAAGAAGCACTTACAGATGTGCTTTACGGTGAAGTAGGCTCAGTAAATCCCATTCATATTCGTGGAATCGTAATGAGCCATAATGAGAAAATGTTTGAACTTCTCGGCAAAACTCTTCTTGCTGCTAAGCTTTCTGAAGGTCTGCGTCAGGTTATCTGTGAAAATATGGACTTCGGAACTAAAGAAGCCTTTCTGTATCTGCTGAAGGTCATTCAGGACAATGACCTTATCAGATTCTCATCTGTAAAAAGAGCAATTGCAACATTTACAGGTCTTTTTTCCTATGATTCAAAGGATATCGACAGAATATCAGATAAAACACTGAGTCTGATAGGGAAAGCTCTGTCTAATGATGGTGCTATAGAAGAACTACTAAGTTCAGAGGACAGCATGGAAATATATATAGCTCTATGGGCTATCTGCTTTGTTGATGTTCAGACTGCATTTGAAAGAGCGAAGAAACTCGCTTTGGAGGGCAGCAGACATCAGCGTTTAGTAGCATGTTATTTTGTAGCACATTCTGGTGTCCCATTTGTAACAAATGATTTTGCTAAGAACATTGTAAGAAACTATAGTGATGATGACGAAAATCTTGCAATAGTGATGAACATATTTATGGCATCTGTTGGTACCTCACTTTACCGTGTTTTATACCCAAAGAATTATAATAGATATAAGTCTAAGGATGAGAAATTCAGTAGAGTATATGCAGATTACAGTGATTTCTTTGAAAGTCCTGAGGAATGCAGGGAGTTCAATGACATTTTGTACGGGGTATTAGACAGACTTCCGAAGAAAGGGCAGAGATTTGAACCTTGTGTTTTTCCATGGTATGTGTCAACTCTCAGTCCATCAGATATAGTTGTCAGAATAGTATTCTGTGCCAGTGCCTTAAAGGATCAGGAGCTTATTCTTAAGGCTGCCGGAATGTTCAAGGACATAAGCAGTGGTTCGGGCCATAGAACTAAGGCGATTGAGATTCTTCTGAGAGAACCGGATACACCTGAACTTCTTGATATTCTGACACAGGAGATTAGCGACGCAGACTCTTCATGCAGAGAAGTTGCCTTCAGAATCCTGAAACAGGAGTTGGAAGAGGACAGATCGGGACTATCAGGAGAACTGGCTGCTCCGGCTGGGCAGCTTCCTGAAAGAAGTTATATGATTCTTGAAGATATGCTTAGACTGAAGCGAGCTGATCTTAGAAATAATGTTCTTAGTCTTCTCATGACCAGAGGTCCTGAGGAGAAGATAGAAATGCTTGAAAGGCTCTTCAAGGATGGCAAAGAGGAAAAGGTAACGGCAGGTCTGGATATACTGATGCAGATGAAAAAATCTGATGAACCGACATTTAAGGATGCTGCTGATACAATAAAGTATATTGAAAAACCGACTACTAAAGAGAAGATTCTTATAGATGAGATAAATGGTGCGAGCTCAGCTGATGGAGATAAGAAGCAGGAGCTTTTCTATGATGTAAATGCAACTTATGAACCGGTTATTGACGAGGATTATCTTGCAAAGGCGACGCAAGCATTTTACAAGCTGTTTCCGGATTCAAAGGCAGCAGAGGTCATAAGTTCATCCCAGAACTTTGTGTCTAAGCTGAAGAATCTTTTTAGTGCCGGCTCTAAGAAGAAGGCTTCTGAGAAGGAAGCATTTGAATTTGTTAAAGAGCTTGATGAATTGATCGAGGCAAATAAGGACAGAGAATATAATATCTGGAATGGACCGACTCTTTTGGGAAATATGCTTACACGCGAATATGTAAATGGCAAAGTAGGAGAACTTCCATTTCTGGATCTCTGGGACAGCTTCTGGGATACACATAAAATCTCTGATGGGCAGCTGCTGAGTCT
>JAILEL010000455.1 GCA_024687845.1 Eubacterium sp. | reverse complement strand
TGTGACCAAGATAGAGGGCTATGCGTTTATAAATTGCAAAAATCTTTCAAAAGTTGATCTTCCGTCCAAACTTGAAAGCATGGGATATGACATATTTCGAAATACTGCTATATCGTCAGTAACAATACCGAAGAGTCTCACTTCGTGCAGCGGAGGGACTTTTATAGGCTGCTCAAAACTTGAGACTGTGATATTTGAAGAGGGGATAACGCAGATCCCCGCTCATCTGTTCAGTAGTGGGGCAGGAAATATTAAAAAAATAGCAATACCCAATACAGTAACAAAGATAGGCGATTCTGCTTTTGAACAGTGCACTTCGCTTACGGAGGTAACCATACCGGATACCGTTACGAATATCGGAACAGAAGCGTTTCAGGATTGTACGAAGCTGACAAAAGCATTTTTTAATAGCTTAAATATATCTTTTGGATATAGAGTGTTTGAGAAATGCTCTAATTTATCAATTTATTCACCTAGAAATTCCTATGCGGCTATATACGCAGTTGATAATGCAATACCATTTGTCGAGTATGGTAACAGTGGGCTTAATAGGACAGTACTAAAAGATAGGAATACCTGGTTCTATTTAAAAAATGCGGATAAAACTGCAAATATTTCGTATGAGATTGCAGATGGATATCAAGGTATAACAAATAAAAAGATTAAAATCAGAATACCGTCAAATATCACATTGAATGAGAGTAGTCTGAGACTGGATGGTGCTTTATGTCAGAATTACACTTATCAAGATGGAGTCCTTTTGGTTCCTGTAACACAAGTCAAAGGTCAGCTGGATTTTGAGTTTGTTCCCCAAAACACCGAAAAAATCTATAGCTATGCATTATTAACATATAACGATGGTGGCAAGAATTCTTTTGAGATAATTGATGTTATGGGAAATAGTTTTGATGGAATAACTGTATATGCTGATGAATCTGTAACAACAAATTCTTTTGTGGTTAATGGGATAGCGCCCAAAGAAGCAACAGTTACGGTATATTTGGATGGAGTAAAACAAGGCACTGTTAATGCCTCAAAAGCCGGGAGTTATTCCTACAGTGTAAGAATTGCGTCACCTGCAGATGGCAAGTTATATGAGGTAGGAGTAAGTTGTGAATGTGATGGAAAAACGCATGAGGCTAAAACTACTGTAGAATACTCGGATGCGGCTCCGGAACTTAAAGAGTTCAGGCTTTACTATAATAATCATTCAAATACAAGTATTGATCTTCTGGATGATACAAAAAAACCATATGTTTCATTTAATCCTAGTGTTCCATTTACTTTTGTAACAGATTTTGATAATGACGATAGATTATCAAGTGTGTATATAACAAGTACCAGAAATAATGTAAAGCGTTCAATTGAGGCTGTTTATGATCCAAATACGGGAAAACATGTTGCCAATGGTTACTTTGATGATTCAGACCATAGATATGTGCCTGGAGATTTGCGTGTTGAATATCTGTTAAAACATGAGGAATCATATATTGATGATGAGATACCTGATTATATAGATCAGGATCTTAAAACAGTGGCTGCAGCTTTTGCTGATTCAGATGTTACTGTTGTCAGGAACGATCAGAACGTTAAGGAATACACAATTGATCTGACTGATACATTTGAAAAGGCGGGGAAAGAAAGCGTAGAGACAATCATTGATTATAAGGTAAGTATGTACGATGATAAAGTCGATGGAAATCTAGGCGATTTTCTTGGGATGACAGAAGATACATTTGAGTTAATGAAATATGTTATACCGGGAAAAGATGGAAAGCTATATTGGGCGACAGCGGACTATTCAGATCCAACTACTTATACAATGATTATAAAGGATTTTACAGGAGCGGCTAATAGTTGGTATAAGTATCAGTTGTCCTTTGAAGGTGATGGTTATTGGACTGATAGCAAGTTATTCTCTAATCTGGGTTATATAGCAAAAGGAGCGTCACTGGCTAATACTATAGCAAAAAATCAAAAGGATTATGACAAGCGAGTTGAAGAGATTCTTAAGTCTTCATACATTAAGGATAAGGATACTGCGTTAAAAAAGAATAAAGAATTATTGAAAGATCAGAACGGTTACGCTATTATGTCGGTTGCTCTTGCCTTGATGCCTGCAGCTATAGGTATAACAGGGCCTGCTGCAATTGGATTTAGTGCGTTGATGGGAATGATAGGCATATCTTCATCTTTTTTCTGGGAGTTACGTATAGCCGATATTATGGGGAAAAATGTCGGTGTAAAATGGGCAATTGATCCAAGTGGCTATGTTTATTCGCAGGTTTTGGACAATCGGCTTGAAGGGGTTAAGGTTACAGCTCTGTATAAAGAGAAACTGACAGATACGACTGAAACGATTTGGGATGCTTCAGAATATGACCAGAATAATCCATTGTACACAGATGCTGATGGAAACTATGCATGGGATGTTCCGGAAGGATTCTGGAAGGTGCGTGCAGAATTGGAAGGATATACGACAAAAGAAACGGATTGGATGGAAGTACCACCTCCGCGTACAGATGTGGCTATTAGGATGGTGCCGAGTGAGGTGCCAAAGATGCTTGGCGGTTTTGTTGGAATGGAATATGTTCTGGTAGTGTTTGACCAGTATATGGATCCGCAGACTATACCAGGAATTGTTCTTACTGATAAAAACGGATCAACAATCAGTTACACACTGGACTATGATAAAACAAAAACTGATGAAAACGGAAATGTATATGCCAAAGAATTCCGTTTGAAATACTCAGGCTATACTGTAACAGATCAGACTGAAATAACAGCTAAAGTGGCAAATACTATTCAGTCTGCTGACGGGATATCTGTAAATGCAGATAATGTGAAATGCAAGAATAATATAGATGTTAAAATCGAGCCATCATTATCATTATTGTCTGGAACCGAGGCGACGATCGTTTATACGGTAACAGGGGGAACATCTACTTTTTCTGCAAAATCAGATGCCGCATTTATTGCATCAGTTGAGGAGGTGAAAACAGAGGATAACGGAAATGGTTCGATAACTATAAAGGGTTGCATTCTTGGTGAAACTACTATTCATCTGTTGGATGAAATGAATATAGAAAGAGGAAGCGTAACCGTAAAAGTAGTTGGATCAGAAAGCGAGTTGGAGCCTACTGCTCCTGTAGCTGGAATAACACTATCCGCAACCGCACTTGCTTTGCGCAATGGAGGTAAGGCTGAACTGATCGCAAGTATTGAGCCGATTGAGGCTATTGGTGCTCCGTTAACTTGGGTCAGTACTAATACAAGTGTAGTTACGGTTATTGGAAATGGAATAAAGGGTACCCTTTGTGCTGTTGGAGAGGGTGTCGCAGAGATTACTGTGACGGCGAAAAGCGGAGTGAAGGCAAGCTGCACAGTAGAAGTATCGCAAAGCGGGGATGAATCCAAGAATTCTCCAATGAATCCGGTACCGACCATTGATGAAAATACGACAGAAATTCATCTCGTGAAGGGGCAGAAGTTTACTCTTTCAGAATCCGGCTGGACATGCAAGGATAAGAAGACCCTTGCAGTCAGCAAAAAAAATGTGGTGACGGCCAAGAGGGTGACGACAGCGCCGGTGAAGCTGACAAATGGGGAAAGGAGTATCGATGTTTATATAACGAAACCTGCGATGGCTAAGAAGAGCGTTACTATGCAGGCCGGGAGCAGCCAGACGATTGAATTTAACTTCGACAGTGAGCATCTTCCTGTGCAGTGGTACTGCAATACGCCGGATATCGCAACAGTTAATGATGAGGGAGAAGTGACAGCAGTTGGAAAGGGCACGGCCACGATCACGGCATTTGTGAACGGATCTGCGTATAACTGTAAGGTCAAGGTGAAGGAAGAAGTTGC
>JAILEL010000384.1 GCA_024687845.1 Eubacterium sp. | reverse complement strand
GAAGAGGATACTCTCAGATGGTTTAAGGACGTTATGACCATCTTTTCCGAAGAGAATATAGGATGTGCCGTCTGGACATATAAAAATATGGATTTCGGAATCAATCAGGAGCATTATGCAGGTATAAGAGATGAGCTCCTGAAGCTTTTGACAAATTAAGATAAAAAAGCTCACAGGTGGGTGAAAAGTTCATGCTTTTCCCCATCTTTTTTTAGAGACAAGTCTTAAATCCTGGTGATTTAATAATTAAAAAGATAATAAGGTGATGCAAATAATTAAACAAAAGTGTATAGGATATTGAATTTCCCAGGGAATTAAATATCCGTAAATGCGTTTTTTGGGCATCTGACAAAAAACCGGGGCTGTCGCTTTAGATGATTATCATCTGATATGATACCTCCGAAGTAGATAGGTTAAATAACCAAAGTCTACTTTGGAGGTGTTTTTGTGTTTTCTCATAAGTATAGTGCAGAACAAAAAATCAAAGCATGTGAAGACTACCTATCAGGAAGGTATAATTCTTATGATGCATGTGAGCGTAATGGAATCCATTATAATTCTGAAACACGTTCAGATTCCTCTTTGAGACAATGGGTCTCTAAATATAAGCTTAGAGGAGCAAGTGCATTTTCTGATAATCATTCGTCACCAAAGGCATATTCGTCAGTCACTAAAATAAATGCAGTTGAGGAGTATTTATCCGGAAAAGGGTCATTAACAGATATAACTGCAAAATATGATATTTCAAGCACAACAGTTTTAAGACGGTGGATAAAAAAGTATAATGCCAATATAGAGCTTAAGGACTATGATCCTAAGCGGGAGGTCTATATGGCAGAAGCTAGAAGAAAAACTACTATTGAAGAGCGAAAGGAAATCGTCAAGTACTGCATTGAGCACAACCATGATTATAAGGGTACAGCGGTTGCCTACGATGTTTCATATGCGCAGGTATACAGTTGGGTGAGGAAGTTTGATGCTAATGGAGAAGATGCCCTCGTTGATAAGCGTGGACATCACAAAACAGACGATGAGGTAGATGAACTTGAACGCTTACGAAGAGAAAACCTGCGTCTTAAGCGACAACTCCAGGAAAGGGATATGACTGTTGAACTGTTAAAAAAAGTGAGAGAATTGGAAGGGATGTGAGGCTTGGCAGGATTAGGTTTGAGAGTAAATATTTAGCAATACAGTTTTTTTATAACGAAAAGCACTGGAGTATTAACTGGATGTGTAAAGTGCTTGGTGTGTCACACGCAGCTTATTACAAGTGGATTAACCGAAAGATTCCAGAGGAAGAATTGGAGGATCAAAAGATTGCAGAACTCATAAAGGAGTATGATGATCGTTTTGGCCATATCCTTGGATACAGGCGCATGACACTGTATATAAATCACTTCAATGGTACTGACTACAAGGTCAAGCGCATACATAGAATCATGAAGGCTACTGGTATGCATGCCATTATTCGTCAAAAGAGACAACAGCATACATATGCTGCGCCTGAAACTATTGCAGCAAACAAGCTCAACAGAGATTTTCATGCTGACAAACCTAACGAGAAATGGACTACTGATGTTACAGAGTTCAAAATCCCAAAAGTTAATAAGAAGCTATATTTAAGTGCTATTTTAGACCTCTATGATCGTGTCCCGGTATCCTATGTCATAAGTACGAGAAACAACAATCCATTAGTATTCAAAACATTCGATAAAGCTATAGAAGCAAATCCAGATGCAACGCCGCTGTTTCATTCAGATCGAGGTTTTCAATACACAAGTAAAGTGTTTCAAATGAAACTACAGAAACAGGGAATGGATCAGTCCATGTCCAGAGTAGGTCACTGTATTGATAATGGCCCAACAGAAGGTTTCTGGGGGATTATAAAGACAGAAATGTACGCAATGTATGAGATAAAAGACGAAGCATCACTCAGAGATGCAATAGAAAAGTATCTCCACTTTTACACATATGAGCGTCCGCAGGAAAGATTTAATGGAAAGACCCCTGCTGAAGTACGACAGGAAGCTCTGCTAACAAGCATTCCTAAGGATTATCCTATCGCAGAGAACAAGCGCATCAAGAAGTATAAGGCAAAGTGGGTTGCATAATAATCAAAAAAAAATGAAATCAGAGTCTGACGACTCTGTCCTTTAACAAAGTGCGCTAAAGCGCACAAATATCCTTGATCTGCTTGGCTACAGAATATCTGCCAGGAAATGTCGGTCAACCCCAAAGCCGCTCTGCGGTGCGCAATGCGCAGGGTTGACAGATATTTCCTGGCAGATATAGTAGTCGACAAGCAGAGCAAGGATAAATATGATGGCTAAAACCATCGATATAATAAAAAAGGTGATCACTGATTATGTGACCACCTTTTCTTTTGG
>JAILEL010000424.1 GCA_024687845.1 Eubacterium sp. | reverse complement strand
GGATGTCAGATTATTATTATCCAAAGCACCAATTAGCTTCATAGGTATATTTACCATTTATATCCCCCTTTCTCCTTCCATAATCATAATGTAACATTATACTATAACCAGGCTTAATAAGAAATAGATTATCTTTTTTATTTTCGTTCAGGAATATATAAAAAAAAAAGAGCCGAAGCTCTTTTTTTACAATAACAGTTTTTGCAACTGCATATATATAATAAATGAAAAAGATATGTATTATTATATGATGACATAAGTGTCAAAAGTCAAAATGCGTTCCTGCTTGCAGGAAAAGCATGTTGACCTTATGACACGCCGAAACATGGGGAATATGCGTATAGAAAACTGTCCAGTGGACAGTTTTTAGCATAGTCCACGAGAGCTATGCTCGAGGGCGGGCATAATAGCATTTTTCTTAGAAAAATAGCGGTTTCCGAATATTTCTAGGATTGCGAGAATTTCGTAAGAAATTGAGCAATCCGTATGTCATATGATTAGTTATGCAGCCATTCTGATCTCTTCAAAAAATACAACTGTATTATCGTTTGTATCGATTGTGTCCCCAATACGTGTTTCCTCTGATGCAATAGTTATTTTTTCACTATAACTATTTACAACATTTTTCATAGTCACTGAAACCCCTAATGTAATAACTGCTATAACTGTGAGGGATATGAAGAAAGTTACTATTCTTTGAAACATATTCTTTTTCATTTTATTAATTCCTTTCGTATTTGCTTTGTTTTTGTTTTCGATGATGTAAATTTACCACCATTATAGGGAAACTACAATCGCCAATAAATTCATACTTCGTAGCTAAAGCAACACTTTAGGAATCATTTGTAAATTATCTTACAATTCTGGATAAAATTGTATATGTTAAATATGTCAGAAATCCCTCTCCTTTTACGATGGTTTATTCTCTCTTCTAATCTTTGAAACCAGATTTAGTGCATCAACAACCTGCTGTTTTCCGTACACAAGAAATATCTGATCAGTAATCCATTGATATATCTGTTTAGCTTCCTGATCCAGTTCTACTCCTTTATTCAGTGAATAAACGACTTCAACCTTTCCTCCCATTGAGACTTTATATTCAAATTTCAGTTCCTCGCCAGCTTCTCTGCCAGAATCATATATAACTCTGGTCAACCCATTTCCTTTTGTATACATTCCACTCGGAAAATCAATTTTCAGACTGGATTTACTGAATTCCATATCCTCAGCCAGAGCTATGTAGTCATTCGGTTCTGGATAGGATAAAGCTGCATCATGTGTATATTTGTATAGAAAATTACTTATATCCTTATAAACCTTTTCTTTGTTCATCAGTTCTCCTCTTTTTTCCCAATGTAATATTTTATCTATCCACGATATTTTTCATTTCCTGGTTTTGAATAATAATCCTTTTTATCTTTATACATCATTTCATCTGCTTCCTTAATCATGGAATCGATATCCTTATATCCTTTCAGACTATAGCTGTATCCGATTGCACAGTGATATTTGGTTTCAGAAACCTTGTTTCGAATACGTTCGATAAGCTTCTCAACGTCCTCTTCTGAAACCTTTCTGCAAACTATTACAAACTCATCCCCGCCGATTCTATAAACAGAATCCTTCGACGTAGATACCTGCATGAGGCAGAACGCAAAGAGTCTCTAAAAAAACTGTTGTTCTAAGGAGAATAGCAAAAGCCACAAGAACTAATATATTAGCCCAGTTCTGTACAATCAATTCTTTAATCATAAACAGAAATCCTCTCAATCACTTTCCTTCCAAATCATAATCAGTCAATGCATTCAGACTTTTGAGACTTATACCATTATACTATACTCTTAGGCTAATTTGTGTAATTTTTTATTTTGGAATCAAAAACTTCCCACATAGCTATTTAAGAATCACATATATGGTAAGTTTTAGTGATTAATTATAAAGGGCGCCAATACATCGTATTGACGCCCTTTATAATTAATCACCTAATATTTTATTTCCGCTCTTTATTTTAGAATTTTTAATGAGCTTGGTATATTTTGATAAAACTTTAAATTTTACCTTAAATACTGCTTTTTTATTAATTCCACCAAAAGCTTTTGCTCCCACAGTTTTGAGAGCAGTTCCATTAAATGTTATTTTCACAAGTGCCTTATCGTTATAAAATGCCTGCTTACCTATTGTCCTTAAAGATGCTGGGAAACTAATCTTCTTTAGTTTTTTGCAATTCTTAAATGCACCAGCATTAATAGTCTTAAGAACTTTAGATTTGAATGTTACTTTAGCAAGATTTCCACATCCAAGGAATGCATTAGCTCCGATAGTTGTAACATTAGAGCCTATCACTACACTCTTTAGCTTTTTGTTATTCTTAAGAGCATTACCTGCTACGCTTGTTACCTTGAACTTAATTCCCTCTGTCACTACAGTTCCAGGAATATTAATACTTTTTACATTTTTCTTTACAGGTCTTAGATATTCAACATTTCCACCTGTTACAGTTCCATTTTTCTTTACTACCTTAGTTATCTTATAAAATGCTGCATTCTTGGAATCAGTAAATCTGTATCCCACCTTTAATACGTTGCCAGCTTCTGGCTTAGTTGGTTTATTATCTCCAGCTTCATTCTTACTGCCTTCTTTTGGATCATTCTTTGTATTATCTTTAGTACCATCATCAACTGGCTTCGCATCCTCAGACTTAAGTTCAGCTATTCTGCTTTCAGCATTTTTAAGCTTATTTACTAATTTTTCTGGTATTTCAGATTTCTGTTCATCTGTAAGCTTATCGTAAGCAGCCCTTACATTTTTAACTTTTTCTTCATCTTCCAGCGTGATTTCATCACCCAGTGCATCGATGAGTTTTTTAACACTATCAACAGGATTCATTGCAAATGCCTCTGAATATATAGTAAGCTTACAGCTTTCACCACCGAGGAAAATATTCATAGCATCTATTGGCGCATCATTTACTACTGCCTGAGTATAATATGTCTTTCCATTTTTTCCTACAACTTCAGCTTTTATACTCAGTGTAGTTCCAGTTCTTTTAATCTCTGCAGTAACCTCTGAATCCTTTGTAGTACCTAAAAATTCATCCCAGTTTATACTATTTGAATACGACGGAGTTATCGAGCCGAATGCCTTATTATCATAATTTGTATAGGCATCGCTTCTAAGATACCAGTGCTTTTCACTTGCTTCTGCGGCTGGCATTCCCGTTGCCGCAAGATCTGTTGTTACTGCTATTGCATAATTCTTATAGTTATCAGTTCCTGCTGACTGATTATGGAATTTATATGTAAGTGTAAAATCACCTTCTGGGGTTTCTGTCTTATGGAAGTTCCCATAATTGTACCAATCAAGGTTATAGCTGTCTCCACTACCTGAGCCAACAACGGCAACAACCTTCTTATAAACCACTGTGAATGCAAGATCCTCTTCACCCATAACTCCTGTCACTACATCTATATCAGGTGCCATTCCATCGATTTCAGGTGAGTTTACGCTGTACTCAGCGCCTTCTTCCTCTGTTCTTTCAACAGTTTCTGCAACCTTTTCTCCCTTTTCATCAACATAATTGATTGTTATCTTATGTGATGGTTTAGACTCAAGCTGTTCATACTCTACAGAATATAATTTAATAAGGCAGTTTTCTCCACCTAAGAATGCATTCATAGCCGCATTTGGTGAGCCTTTTGATGTAGCTACACATCTGAGAGTCTTTCCTGAAGCACCTGTCACTGTCTTATCAACTACAATTGAAGAACCTGTTCTTGTTACAACTACAGTAACCTCTGAATCGCTAAGGACCTTAGCATTTCCTACATCACCATCAAATGTAACACTTGCGCCATTAAATACAGTATTATTATGATTGTCAACTCTCAGATCCCAATGTAGTCCATCAGATGTATTTGCATCATTCTCATCTTTACATGATGTAGATTCAAGATCTGTTGTAAAGCTGGTACTGAAGCCTTCCCATACGCTTGCCTTAGGAGACACCAGGTGATGGAATTTATAAGTAAGTTTAAAATTACCCTCTGCTATTTCTGTCTTATAAAAGTTTGTATAATCAGCATAATCAAGCACATAGCTGCCATCTACGAGTTCACCAACAGTACCTATTACTTTCTTATATGTAACAGTTACATTTTCATCACTGTCCTGCATATTTCCAACTACAGTACATTTATCTGCCGAGTATCCCTCAATCTCAGGAGATGGGATAGAGTATGCATCGCCCGCTTCAACCTTTATGCTAGTTGATTCAGCAGCCTCTCTTCCATCCTCATACTTATAATCGATATTCAAGTTATATTCCTGAGATGAAGCATTTGGCTTTTCTTCCTTATAAAGCTTTGCAACTTCTTTATCATTAAGTACCTTATCATATATTCTTATATTGTCAGCGCTAAATGGAGCTGAACCCCACCATGAGCCGTATCCGAGATAGAAACTATCAGAATTTGAAAGAAGTCTCAAAACTCTGTCAGTATAATAAGTACAGTCACTGGAATCCTGTTTTTCATCATTAAGTCTGGAATCATTATATGCTCCAAACGTTTCCTTGTCATATTTCTTAACACCATCTACTGAAACAATAACATCACTACTATCAACGGACACAGTCACCATATGCCATTTGAGATCTGAAAGCACATTTGCTTTATACTGATCAGGATGATTAGCATCAAACCAGCCAGAACCAGCTATACTGTCATTTCCGTTATATCCAACATAAACATTAGGTGTAAGATATGCTCTTCCCTTTATGCTGTCGCCATCCTTCTCCTGAACCGCCCACAATGTATCAAACAGATTATTTTCATCCATTTTGAACCATCCGGATATAGTTGCGCCGTTTAATTCTTCTCCCTTCAGAGGATTATCAAACTGAGTATAGTTGAGTGTTTTAGAACTGTCAGTTCCAAAGCTGTTCTTAACAACCTTATTACCCATACTCTTATCATAAACAAGAGTTGGAGGTGTTGCATTTGACTGTGCTACTGGCTCTCCTGTCTTACTGCTATCTACAGTATTTTTATATGTTCCATCGTTAAAATCGTAAAGCGCTTTAAGGCCTGTATCTATATCAGCTTCTGAAGCACCTGCAACGACAACAGTTGTATAAGTTTTTGTATATTTATATTCTCCCTTTTCAAATGTAGCTGTAAGCTCTACAGTAGTGTTCTCTGTTACATTTCCCATCTCGCCATTGTCAGAAAGTGCATCAGGATTTGAAGATTTCCACTCTACTGTCACTCCATTTTCAGCTTCCTTCATAAGACTAAGATCAAAATATGTATTTGAAGGTATAACCTGTGTAAAGGATTTAACAGCCATAGCAAGAAGCATATCATCTGATGGTGGCTGAGATCCCCAGATTGAGAGTCCCGTCTCGCTATCCATAACTGAAAAAGTCATGGCAGATGAATTAGTTCCTGTTATATTCTGTTTTGCAAATACACCTTTATATATCTTGTTATCATTAGTAGTAATAGTAGCAAATGAAGTAGCTTTGTCATATTTCCATGTTCCCTCAATTGCTCCTGTTACAGAATAATCTGCATTCAGAGATACAGATTCTCCATTATTCATAAAGGTTTCTCCACCATGATCAATACATTCTGTATTGTACTTATGGATCATAACAGTATAATCACCTGCAATCTCTTCATCTGCATAATCTGAGCCAGATGATATATCAGCGTTCTGCTCATTAAACTCATATGGAGAAGCAACCACATAACCATCTTCATTTATAAACAGCTCATGAACTCTTACCTGATGCGAAACTGTACCATCGTTGAACTTAGTATGGTATACAACAAAGGCTCTACCATCTTCTCTTACAGTTGCTGAGTTGTGTCCCTGAGATATCTCTCCTACAGACATCGTACCATCCCACTGATAATTTCCCATCAGTTTTTGTCCTCTGGTTGTTTTAGCAGTAGGTCCATAGTTCATCATAGCAGATGTATATATAGCGCTTTCTCCCTTTGTATCCACATATGGTCCATCCGGCTTATCAGAATAGAACAGCCTCATTTCATATCCACCTTCAGGACTATAGAAGCCATATGACATAAACAGAACATATTTATTCCCTATCTTCTTTATATATGAACCTTCTCCCGACACATAATAACCGCCTGCTATTTTCTTACCAAAATACGGATCACAAGTAACAGATCTCTTCTTCTCGGCATAATCAGACCCATACATTACTGAATAATCTCTTAAACCAGTTTTTTCATCAAGTCCAAGAACATATATTCCACCTGACCATGAACCATAAGACATCCACAGTTTTCCATCGTCATCATAAAATACACATGGATCTATTGCATGTGGCCATATTTTCCCCCATGCCTCTGTTCCTCTTCCAACATCATCATATCTCTGTGGGAGGCCTTCTGAAACATCCTCACCTGCCATTCCAAGAGCTATTTCCAGATCTGTATTCTTGTAGCTTCTTGTTTCAGTATTGTTATCCGTATGGAATCCAGTAAATACTACTGGTCCTTGATAAACAAATGGTCCTGTAACTTCATCAGCTGTAAGTAGTACTATTGCCGAGTTATGATTGTTACCATTCAGACTCTGATATAGACACCATTTACCCATTTCCTTATTGTAAATTATATCAGGAGCCCATTGATTGCCCTGTATTGAATTCTGACTTATCCAGTTATTAATGTCATAACTTGAAAAATCAACAGAATACTCTGTTCCATCTTCTTTGTATAGTGTCGTTTTTCCTGTCAACTCATTCTCTTTAAAGGCATCATTAAAGGATATTTTTTCAATTTCCCCACTTGAGTTTTTTTTGCCATAATAAGCATTTGAAGCAACCTCTCCATTAATTGAAGACGTACTCCAGTTCATAAAATCTGTAGTCTCAGCAACTCCCATATGAGAACCAAAAATATAGTAGGTTCCCTTTCCATCCATAGAATCAATGATAGATGGATCATGTACAGCCACCCTTGAATACGACTTAGTCTGCACCAGTTCATCCAAATCACTGTCTGTCAGAACCTGGTAATCCTTCGCATAAGCGTTGATACCACAAGCTGACATCCCTTGAAATGAAAGAGCAAGAGTAAGCAGACCAACCGCCGCTCGTTTTAAGCCTGTTTTTTTCATTGCAACCTCCTCTTTTTTTGTATAATTTGTAACTTAAAAATCCGTTTCATAGTTACAATTCAGATATATTAACTATACAACTTGTATTTTTATGCATTCAAGTTGTATTTTATTATTTTCTAAAATATTTTAAATTCAATTAAAAAAGCGTATCATTATAGATACGCTCTGATAAAACTAACTTTTAAACTCTTTTTGTACTGTAGTCCCTATGTTCATATAGTACTACTGAATTCTTTTTTATTACTTTTTTAGCCCAAGTACATATTCCCTGACTGGTTAGCCCTGACATAATAACGGTTCGTATATTAATATCCATATCAATTCCAATCTCAAAATGTACATATTCCTTTATCACTCCATAACTAAGTTCAAGAGAAAACTCATCCAGCTGTCTCCATTCCCCAACTATGGAACAACATTCCAGCCTTCCATCTTCATATAATCTCAGTGGATGAGCATGGGAAATGCCCTGAGGCATGGAAGGTCTGAACTCAATCCTTTCATATTCTCCTGATATACTCTTAGACTTTACCATTCTATACTTTTCTTTTGCATACGGCTGTGATGCAGCTATAAGCCACTGATCAGGGGTGCAGAATAGTCTTCTGATCTGCAGCAGGCCAGGGCCGATATCTTCATTTAGGAACTGCATTTTTCTGATATGAGAAACCAGAAATGTCTCCCCATTTTCATTCTTCAGGACAGAATTATGTCCTGGTGCCATATAAGGCATTCCTGTTATCCATCGATATCCCGCAGCAATCATCATGCCTCTTGAGCAGTTTTCATCTATAGGATCAGCCATATCATTACCATAGTAGTCCAAAAAAGGGCCAGTTATATTTTTACTTCTTCCTACACGAATATTATAATCATTTTTTAATGAACCATAGGAAACAAAAAGATAATAGTATCCAGTCTCTTCCATATATATCATATATGGTCCTTCTATTGATGCTGAGGTCCAGTCCGGACGTCTAGCCAGACAGATTCCCACACTGTTTTCAGCAGCATCCTTCAAATATCCTGTCTTTTTCTCCAGAGGCAGAATATGAATTCCTCCCCAGAACGAGCCATAGAGCATATATTGTTCGCCTGTCTCATGATCTTCAACTATATTTGCATCAATCCCATTTACATTTAACGTATCATCTGTTTTAAAAACTATGCCTTGAGGAACAAATGGTCCTTCTGGTTTATCTGAAATTGCAAGAAATATACAAGACTTTTGGACACCCCACGAGGAATTAGAGCAGTAAAGTCTATATTCATTATCTACCTTGACGATATCTGGTGCCCATACAGCATCAGAACCAGTCCACTGCTTTGCCTCCTCCGGCGCGTCTACTACCTTCCCTATATTGGCCCAACTATACATGTCATCAGATACAAGACATTCGCCACCAGTCTGATAAATATAATACTTATCTGAATCTTCAAATATAGCTGGATCATGAGTTACATAATCTACCGGCAGCTCAGATTCATCATCACCATGGAAATTAGTTTCAGACTTATAACTGATATAGTGATCATATATTTCCTCCGCAGATAAAGGAACATCAAATACGCATAGAGCCGAAATATCTCCTCTGAAGGAGACCTGATAACAATCTCCTCCAAGACAGAAAACAGATGCTTTTCCTATCTCTGGTATAGCATTTCTCATCTTTACAAACAAACCATCAATAAATAATCTGTTAGTATTACTAAATGCATCATATACCATAGAAACATGGGTCCATCTTCCCAAAGGCAGCCCATTAGCAATATTATCTGTCCATGGAGCATCTCCATCAGGGTGCATGCGAAGCATACATATATTTCCATCTACTGATGGCATGAATGAAGTGAATCCATTCTGATGACGAACATATATCGCACTGGTCCAGTTCTGTATCTCCTTAGGCCGGATCCACATTGTAATAGTGAAGCTGTCCTTCATAAGAAGTGACTCAGGAAACCTGACAAGATTTGTGTCCACAGGTCCTCCGCTAAATGAAAGTGCTCCCCATTCATCTGAAATACCCGGAATATATTCTATCCCACCACCCACTATTTCACCAGGATGATCTCCTTTTATGGTCGCAAGATTGTTTTCAAATGCATACTTATATACATTTTTATTTTCAGTTATTCCAGAAATGAATTTAATATACTTTTCTATCTTATTTAGTTTTGAAAAATAATTACCAGATGCTCCATCACACCCATTCTGTATAAGAAACTCAACTTCTCTAAGTGAATCTACTCCTTTTCCTACACTGAGCAGATGCAAGCTTTTAGTAAGGTTGAACAATGTAGAAAGAACCCTTACTCTGGTATCATCCTCCATATTATTTCCAAGATAATCTCTATCGAACATTACAGTACTGAATGGGATATTTTCAATATATCTAAATCCTGAAAAGTCATCTCCAAAATCTGTCAGACCAAGATAAAAACCTGCTTCCTTCAGTGCTATAAGATTTTTAATTATTCTTTCAGAGTTTCTATTTCCGAAAAGCGTTTCACTGACTAATATCTCTATTTCCTCAGGATAAATCTCATTTTCATACATAATACCTAATAAAATAGAAACTACATCTTCATCTAACAGAATGTCTGAAAGCTGTATGCATACTCTCACTTCCCTTAGTATTTTTTTGTCGTATAAGCTCAGAAGATTACATAGTTTTCTAAAAGCATATATATCTATTTTTCTTATGAGTCCATTCTTACTAAGTACTCTCTCGAATTCGCTTCGGATTAGTTTTTTTCCTTTACTGGTATTCCAGACAATCATAGCAACTGTTCTAAGTAGTTTTGAAGTCTGCAGATGCATCACCGGATAAAACAAAAGGTCGAATTTGCCATCCTTTAATGCAGCACCAGCTGTACTTTCCATTTCAGCTTCAAGCTTTATTCTCTCTTCATACTCATCAAAGAATACATACTGATTCTTTCCCTGCTCCTTGGCAAAATACATCGCTGCATCACTATATGAAAGAAGCGCATCTATCCCATGATTCACCTTTGCATTACATACTATTCCCATGCTCAGAGTTATAATCTCAAAACTGTGATTATGTTTAGCCTCTTCATTCATTCCGCCCATAATTCTATGGGCAAGTTTCTTTAAACTTTCTCTTTCACTGCTTCCCGGCTGCATTATAACCAGCTCATCTCCGCCAAGTCTGATAACTGCATCCTTGTCCCTAACGTTATCGCATATTATCTCACTTATCTTAATAAGAGTCTTATCCCCTTCTTTATGACCATACATATCATTTACAGACTTAAAATTATCAACATCTATAAATATTATCTGCACATATTCCTGCTTAGCAATAGCATCACGCCATATTTCATACATTCCTTGTCGATTATATAATCCTGTAAGATAATCCCTATTAACCACTTGCATATTTAGCACCTCATAACAATATGCTTTTGACATAATCATGTTTC
>JAILEL010000375.1 GCA_024687845.1 Eubacterium sp. | reverse complement strand
ATATTTAGATTACTGGGATATGGGGCAAATGGAGCATTAGCTTTGCTGTATTTTTTCTTTATCATATTATTTGTATTAATAATCGTGGTTTTGTCCATTATACCAACGCTGGTGCTCAGATATGCCGGGCTTCGGAAAAAGCACGTAGTGACTGAGGATGAGTATAACTATACCAAATACCTCTACTTTATCGCTATTGGTATAAGCCTGGTGATCAGCCTGATTCTCACAAGGTTTGTGGAAATTATACCGTGCCTGTTGTTTAATGCTGCATGGGCGCTGATTCTCCGTATTTATATATCTGAAGTTAAGGCCAGATGCAGACTGTATGCGCTTTCTTTGCAGCAGGGCGTGCCTTAAGAACAATTCGTCGAGCACCGGTAATACGCCTTCTGCTCCACAATGTTACAAATAAGTTGCGCAAAGATGTATTTATATGATATTATTAGCTTGCGTACTGAGGTATTTTTATGAAAAAATTACTTTGCGTATTATTGGCAAGGGGTAAGTTATGGAAATTAAAAGAAATATCTATTCTAAGATAGCTGAGTGGAAGAAAGAGACAAATGGGACGAAAGCATTATTGATCGAGGGAGCCAGACGAATCGGAAAATCAACGGTTGCTGAAGAATTTGCCCAAAATGAGTACAAGTCCTATATCATAATCGACTTTAATAAGGCTAAGAAAAAGGTAATAGATGCCTTTGAATCTCTTGATGATCTTGATGTTTTTTTTCAGAAATTGACGCTTGAGTACAATACAAGGCTTTATCCAAGAGAATCTCTGATAATATTCGATGAAATACAGAAGTTTCCAAAGGCTAGGGAGGCAATTAAATATCTTGTAGCCGACGGAAGATATGATTACATCGAGACAGGTTCGTTAATATCGATCAAAGAAAATGTTGAGAACATAACAATTCCTTCAGAAGAGCGGAAAATGCAAATGTATCCCGTGGATTTTGAGGAGTTCATGTTATACATGGGCGAAGAAATACTTCTTGATCATATAAGAGAATGCTTTGAGAAGGGTCAGCCATTAGATAGGCAGATGCATAATAAGGCTATGCGCTTATTTATGGAATATATACTTGTTGGCGGAATGCCTCAGGCAATAGTCGCATTTAAGAAAAATGGGAGGGATTTTCATGCTGCCGATGTAGAAAAGAGAGACATTCTTGCACTCTATGAAGATGACATCAAGAAGTCAGCTAAGAAATATAAATCAAAGGTTTCAGCTATCTTTGATAATATTCCGGGCTTTTTGTCAACGCATGAAAAAAGGGTTGTTTTAAGCAAAGTAGATAGTAATAACGGATCCTTTGACCGCTATGATGAGCCACTGTTCTGGCTTGGCGACTCCATGATTTGTAATCTTTGCTATAAATGTAATGACCCGAACGTTGGTCTGGCATTAAATAAAAATGAATCCTATGTAAAATGTTATATGGGAGATACAGGATTATTGGTCAGTCATGCATTCAGTGAGAATGAAATCATGGATGAACAGCTTTATAAGCAGATAATGGATGGAAAACTGTCACTTAATCAGGGAATGCTTTATGAGAATATGATAGCACAGATGATTACAGCATCAGGTCGTAAGCTCTTCTTTTATACAAGATACAGCGAGGAAAAGCATAGGAATGATATTGAAATTGATTTCATAATCTCGAATGAGAACAAGACAAAATTCAAGATCAGCCCTATAGAAGTAAAATCATCCAAGAACTACACGACATCATCACTTGGATCATTTAAAGAACTCTTTAAGAAAAGGATAGATAAGCAGATAATAGTGCACCCTAAGGGGTATTCAGAGGGGGATGGAGTCATAAAGATACCCCCATATATGATGCACTTAATATGATCTATGATAACACGTTATATCTATGCGCAAAGGCAAATCTGGTTTGTGATTAGAAAGAAACATGGTGAGCGAAGAGTATGATGAATAATATTCAAATGAACGAGGCTATGAAAAAACTTAAAGAATGGAATTTGATTGGCAGTTTTTCTGTTGGCGGATTTGAGTACATGGGTTTTTCAAATAACAATTCTAATAAGTTGATAATAATCTCTTCGCAAAGAAAAACTATTTTTGATTGTGAG
>JAILEL010000337.1 GCA_024687845.1 Eubacterium sp. | reverse complement strand
TGATGTCGCAAATGCATAATCTCCTATATGTGTTATTCCTTCTTCAAATACAACTTCCTTTAATACACTCCTATAGTAAGAAGTTGAATAACCGTCACTTGCATATTCCAAACAAGAACCATAATAATAGTGATCTGTATCTGTTCTTGCATCCGTTCCACTCTCCGGTAATCTGTCTGGCATTATTCCAGTTTTTCCCTTTGTATAGGTTATCTTTTCTATACCATTACAACCATAAAATGTTGGATAATTATTGTAGTAATTCCCATTATATTTTATATCCACTGGTATTGTTATATCTGATATGTTTTTGCAATTTTTAAACGCACCTGTCCCTATTTCCAGGATTCCATCCGGAATTACAATACTCTTTATTAGTGTATTCTCTTCAAATGCATAGTCTCCGATCTGAAGAACTTTTTTACCATTAATCTTAGACGGAACAATAATATCTTCTTTGATTCCGTTATATTTTGTGATTCTTAATCCGCCTGAGATTTCTTCAACCTCGTAATTTTCTACATCATCAGCTCTTACAACATGAAAAAAACACATTGATAAAACAACTGCAATTACTATAAAAGCCGCAAACAGAAATCTATTAATTCGTTTTTCTTTATTATTCATACTCATAAATCTCCGTTTCTTTCAAATAAAGGGAATTAAAATGTCGAATTAAATACGTTGAAAAATATTGAGTCTTAGAAATGATACTTAGTGAAAAATAAGGCACCTATTTTATCTTAGGTGCCAAAAATGTTGCAGCTGACTACCATTTAACAGGCTCTAGAGCTTTGTGCCATCACGTTTCCATGATTTTACTAAGATATTTATTTTGAATTAAATTTGCTTTTAAAATCTATCACTAGTTTATCACTTAATGATAAATTTCACAATCTGATTTAACATAAAATATCTATAAAAATTTAAAACTTAAAACTTCATTATTCATCTTAGTTTTGCAGTCTTATACAGAAGCAGTTTTTCTCCTCCGCAAGAACATATTTAAGTGTTCCATTATGCTTTTCGACAATCTTTCGTGATATTGCAAGGCCCAGACCTGTGCCGCCATCTGTCTTTCTGGTTGAGTCTCCACGTGCAAATTCTTCAAACATTCTAGGTACAAAATCTGAGTCAATTGGAGTTCCGTCATCCATAACTTCTATAACAAGATCATTGGCCTCTGTCTGCAGTTTTACTCCAATCCATTTGCCCGTACTGTTATATTTGTTTGCATTTGCCAGAAGGTTGTTTATATTCCATATTTTACGTCACCTCATTTTTACATATTCATGCACTATTGCATATTAATTAATAAACAATTAATGCTGACTCAAAACACAGTCTTCAATTACTTCACTAAGTGGTCTGTCGAAGCTGTAGCTATCCTTCCACTCTGGATCAAGCTCATTCAGAAGCATGCATTCAAGCATTCCAAGATGATAGTATTTTGAATTTCCGCCGGAATATTCATCTATAGTTTTGATATATTTATCAGTATATGCTGCTTCACCATTTTCATATCTAACAGCATTTGCTTCAACATAGTATGCAGTACCCTCAACCATTTCATAAAAATCTTCCGATACTATTTCATCTTCTTCAAGAAGCTTTTCGCGTTCTGAAACCACATCTAGATATTCTAAAGCAATTTTTTCAATATCACAATTCTTTTCTTCATCAGTAATTTCCGATAGAATCTGAAGTTCCTTCTCAAAGAGTCTCTTCTTATCAGAATCGATATCAATTCTTTCTGCCAGCCTGTCTCAGAAAGTCCATTTTCTGAAGAATTCTCCAATACATGGAACTGTGTATTCTGATATGCATGGAAGCTCTCATGCCAGATAACAGATGAAAGCTGTGAGGAACTTCCTGTAGCAATCCATGTATCGTACTCAGGAACCACAACCTCGAAATCTTCACCATTCTTATATATGCTACCTACCAATCCTTCATATACAGCTTTTCTTTCTGATATTTCGTAATCACCATTATTATAATCAACTACAAAATCCTTCTCACCATTTGAAAATGCAACCTTGTAATCCATTGGGCAGAATCCGTTGAAACCCATATCACTCAGTTCTTCATAATCTTCAACTACTCTGTCATATTCTCTTCTATTATCTTCCTTTAAACCTCTCTCAGCAGTTGTAAAGCCTGAAAGAATAAGTCCTGCACCTACAAGTGCATAAAGTGAATAACCTGCTATATTTTTTACGTTTTTCATGATTTTTCTCCTCGATTATTTTTTAATAAATTTTTTCATGTTTAAAACTAAGCAACTTTTTTCCTTTTAAAACTATATGTCATTCTATGATTTACGCTTCATTTCTCTTTAAAACAAGTAACCCGATTCCTGCAATCCAGATAAATATAAATCCAATTATTATTACATGTACATCAACCGGTTTACCCTGAATAAGATTTCCGGCCTGTCTGCTGAGTCCTGCCAGATCAGGGAAAAGATATAATATATGATTCTCTTAATAACTGTTCCGGCAAATCCTGTAATAACTGCAGACATTAGTATCAAAATACTACGAAGTGCTCCACCTAAGAATATCAGTATCATTATCACGCCTGTAATAACTGCCGGAAGCTTAACTGAAAGTGCAGATGTAAGCATACATATGATTGCTGTGTAAATAAACATAAAAAGAGTTGCTACTAAAACGTTTCCAAGCATGTTGCTATAACCATTTACTATTGCGAATACACCAAGTGTCAGATAAAGTATGATTCCTGAAATCCAGGATACGATAACATTTCCAAGTGCCAGGCAGATGTAATATCTGTTCTGACTGATACCTCTTGACCAGATAAGATGACTGGTACGTCTTTCATATTCATTTGGTATTGTTGTAACTGAAAGGGCAAGTGAGATAGCGCCACTCAGGAAATTTACAACATTGATTAGAATCGGAATCAGTACATAATAGTCTTTGATATTCTTTCCTCCGATTGTCAGACTTCGGCTGGAAAAAACCACATATATCAGAATCAGCAAAGTTGGAATCAGCAGAACCAGCGTAAGAATTACATTTTGAAAAAGTAGAAAGATAATCACCAGAATACCGGTAAAAATCATACCGAAAATATCAAAGAAGCTATTTCCAAGATAAGAGTTCGCCTGAGCAAGTTCATTCTGTGCAACCGACATAGCTGTAGCAACATCACATTTTTCTCTTTGCTGCGAGGATCTCCATAGAAGCTTTCGTGCATATCCAACCCTCAGACTATGAGCCATTTTCTCAGCAGCATAACGTCCTATATACTGATTCAGAAATAATGTCACAGCATTAGAAAGAATAAATCCACCTAGAAGGATGATAAAAGACACACTAATAGCCGCCCTGCCTTCAATCCTGTTAACCAGCTGTCCTACATAATATGTATAGAACAGCTGTGACAGATTTGAAATCAGTGCGGCTATAACAGATCCTGCAACCCATATTTTATTTCTTTTTATTAATATGTGAAGTACTGACATAACTAATCCCTTTTTATATAGTGTTGACTATCTATCATTTCCTATAGCCACTATAAACCTTGCCCTAAGGGACGAGTCAATAACAGTTTTACATCATGTATTTCTGCTTTATCTCATTATACTTTTCTGTCGTCATAAGAGCTGTTTCATCAGTATCTTTAAGTGTTACTGTATAAGTCCACCTGCCATATATCTCAAGCTTTTTTACAGCTTCAATGCTGATAATATAAGACTTGTGGCATCTCATGAATTTATCCGGATCTAGCCTTTCTTCAAGGGAAGAAAGTGACTGTGTCGTAAGAAAAACATCTTCATGTGTTACTAT
>JAILEL010000324.1 GCA_024687845.1 Eubacterium sp. | reverse complement strand
CCATGCTTATTGATTGTCATATTGTTGTATAACATGATCACATACTTTAAAAGTACCGGATGAATTTTAGCGTCCAGTTCATCAATTACCAATGTTGTACCAAGAACAAGACTTTTAGCTATGAACGGGAGCAGACCAAATAGTTTTTTGGTTCCACTTGATTCCTCTGACAAAGTAAGCTCTGCTGTGAATCCGTCAACAACATGCTGCGTAAACACTTCAATTCGACCATTCTCTCTTTCTTCCACTCTGAAGTTTTCAATATTAAGATCCATTTCTCTGATCATATCTAATACAAGCTGCTTTACCTCTTCTGAAGATGCAATTGCCATCCGTAATTCTTCAAAGGGATTTCCATAATTAAGAAAGTCTATTCCTTCTTCAAACCAGTTCATGACATCAGCTACAACATCATTATCCATATAGGTAATTCCCAAATAGGAAAGCAAAGGCAGATTTCTTGAAAGGCCTTCACTTATTTTTAACTTAGCGAATACGCCCTTAAGATTTATTTCATCACCTTTACGAAGAAAAAGTGCTGACTTTCTGTTAGTCTCCAGTTTCACGCGATCCAGGCTTTCATTCACAACTACACCATCCTTAATATGAAGAGTATATTTGTATTCTGCCGTCCTGGTTCTGAAGAATATTTCAAATTCTGTAGGGTTATTTTTTCCTTCTTCCGAAAACATGAAAGGCTTAACAGGATATCTATTGAATTTATAGTCAGCACCATCATTCTGCTTTGTGGCGTTAACTGGTCTTAATACCATGGTCCCGAGAGTTTGAATAGCTTCCAAAACATTTGATTTTCCTCCACCATTTGGACCATAAATAGATGATACTGGCAAAAACAACTGATCGTCAGAATCTTTTATGACACGATCTGTATGTTCAGAAATTGCAGCCGCTTGCATATCGAATATAATTTCGTCCCTAATACTTTTAAAATTCTTAACTGAAAACTGACATAACATTGTATTATCCTCCCTACATCCAAATCTATGGGATGAACATTTTGTAGCATTATATTATCGCATTTCGCATATTATATCAACATATTCGAGAGATTTTCTCGGATGATGTCTTGTAAAATGTAACTTTCGAGTTATGAGGCTGAATTTATCCTATATTTGTCCTATATGAAAAACATACGAAAAGCACCCTGCATCACACAGAGTGCTCTCATCATTTATCGGGTAGTTCACCTTCAAAAGGTGTAAATCCGTTTGATAAATCTTCAAAACGCCGTATTTTCATGGCTTAGCTATCCATTTATTCGGGTTAGCGTTGTGAACTTTTTGTTTTGCATTCATAAGATCCTACTTTATGGTGCGTAAACCACATGAATAAACAGAGGGATTATCTCATGAATGTGGTAATATAAACAGGTACTGATGATAGAGTGCTTACAGATGATCAACATAATATTCAGGATTTTGGGGAGCGTGAGAAAGCATGGAAAAATCGGAATTGAGAATTATTTTACCGGAAGAGATGCCGGATACAGGGATTCCACCGTTTGGAGGAAGATACCATTACGAGGATGAGTACAGAGAATATCTCGAAAAATCTCAACCCCTCTTTGACGAGTTTGAAAGAACAGGGAAAATAGCGGAGGTCGAGGCATTAAAGGGTAGGCCTATGGTGGGACTCACCAGCGAAGAAGAATGGCTACTTTGCTTTGAACATGTTATGATGCGAGCTGACTGCGTAACAGTCGAAGAACAGGATGGTAGATATATTATTTCTTCAAATGGAAGACATAGAATGTATGTAGCCAAGAAGTATGGATTGAAGTTGCTTGTAAGATTTAGATGGTGGGAAGAATAACGATGGATTTTGATGGATTTAAGAAAGATTTGAAAAATATCATATCTGCTTGCTGGCATCATAGAGCAGGAGATGGTCAGTGAGAAGTTTTTGAGAAATAGGGAGTAGAATAAAGAATGATTATATCGGCAGACCGATACAAAAGTGTATTGCATTTGAGTCGGTCTGCCGATATAATATTAACACAAAAAAGTTTTAAACAGAGG
>JAILEL010000296.1 GCA_024687845.1 Eubacterium sp. | reverse complement strand
GAGGATGATGAAGAAAAAGAAGATCCTGCTGCAAGTCTTCCGGAAAATGCAACAGCTCAGACCACTGGAGAATCAAAAGCAGAAGTAACATCAGTTACAGATGAGGATGGCGAGGATATAACAAATGAAGTAAAGAGTAAGCAGTTTTACTCCATAGTAACAGCGGACGGTCAGCAGTATTTCCTTGTTATAGACATGACGGCGGCTCAGGATAAATCGGGTGACACGGAAAGCACAGCCTTTGCAGGAGAGAGCTCTGCAAGTAAGAATAATAATCCTAATAATGGAACAGTATATTTCCTTACGTCTGTTTCAAATCAGAATCTGCTTAACTTCACTAATGACGGAGAACAGACACTTCCTAAAAATTCGGTTGCTACAGCGAATGGCATAGATCCTTATACTATGACACCTATAGCGAAGGATAAACAGAAAGTAGAAGAATCAACAGAAGAAGCAACTGAGACTGATGCAGAGGAGATAAAGAAATCAGATAAGGGCGAGTCTAGCGGTTCCAGTACAATATTTATCATAATTATAGTTGTTCTTGTAGGTGCAGTAGTTGTAGGAGTAAAAGTTTTGGGTGGCAAAAAAGGTAAGCCTGAGCAGAGTGATGACTCCATGTATGATGGGGATGATACATCTGCTGAGGAAGCAGTTCCACTTAGCGAATTAAATGAAGATGAAGAATAAAGTAACAGGAAGAGCAGGGAGAAATCTTTGCTCTTTCGTTTTATAAATTGAAGGAGAATAAGTAATGGATAAAGAATTAATGGATATCCTTGAAGGTAAGGATGAAAAGAAAGACGAAACAAAATCAGAAACTAAAGATGTAACTCAGGATGAAGAGAAAAAAGAATATAAAGAAGTCACTCTTAAGTTTGGAAAGGGCTGTGTAGGAGATGAGTTCCAGGGAAAAGATGGTAATTCATACAGACAGATAATGATTCCACCAAATGAAGAAACAAAGCAGCCATGGCAGACCTTTGTAGTAAGGTCCAACCAGGTACATGAAAATCAGTATGGAAAAGGTATGTGGTGTAAGCTGCCGGCTGAGGGTAGTACAACAGTTACAAAAAGTGTAGCCAAGGGTGTCGATGAAGATGGGAAGACTATCTGGGAGAATGAGAAAACAAAAATTCCGAATAAAGAGCTTAAGAAGATGGTAGAGAGCTATAAGAATAAAGAACAGTCCCAGGATAAAGCTGATGATAAGACGAATTCGCTTCTTGCAACGATAGAGAAAAAAGCGCTTCAGGCAAATGCCCAGCATAAACCTTCCGAACATAGTCAGAATAAAGACAGAAATGCAGCTTTGTAGGGGGTAGGACATGAAGTTAGTAATTAGTGAAAAACCTAGCGTTGCAGCTTCTATTGCCAAAGTAATAGGTGCTGATACGAAAGAAAATGGCTACTATGAGGGAAGTGGTTATATTGTATCCTGGTGCGTAGGACATCTGATCGAGCTTGCACAGCCGAAGGAATATAATGCTATTTATGAAAAATGGTCATATGATACGTTGCCTATCATACCTGAAGAGTGGAAATACTCAGTAAAGGCTGATACAAAAGCGCAGTATAAGGTGCTAAGAGAGCTTATGCATAGAGATGATATAGAAAGCGTAGTGTGCGCTACTGATGCAGGGCGTGAGGGAGAACTGATATTCCGTCTTGTATATAATCAGGCAGGATGTACGAAACCTATGGAAAGACTTTGGATTTCTTCTATGGAGGACAATGCCATTAGGGAAGGGATGGATAATCTGAAGCCGGGAAGGGAATATGACAGATTATATAAAGCAGCACTGGCGAGACAGGAAGCAGACTGGCTTGTTGGTATAAATGGGACAAGACTATTTACTGTACTCTATGGTGGACGGGTATTAAAGGTCGGAAGGGTTCAGACACCGACTCTTGCTATGATAGTAGATCGTGAGGTTGAAATAGGTGGATTTAAGAAAAAACAGTATTTCATGACTCACATACTTGTAAATGGTATTGATGCAGTTTCAGACAGAATAGATGTAAGGGCGGATGCTGACGCACTTCTGGGTAGATGTAAGGATAGTTCAGCAATAGTTACATCTATAGTAAAGGAAGATAAGAAGTCTGCTATGCCGAAATTATATGACTTAACATCCCTTCAGAGAGATGCTAATAAAATGTTCGGATTTACAGCCAAGAAAACTCTTGATCATACCCAGGCTTTATATGAAAGAAAGCTTGTGACATATCCAAGAACAGATAGCAGATTTCTTACTGATGATATGGAAAGTACAGCAAATGATGTTATAGAAGCTGTGAAGAAGACAATTACATTTGTACCAGGTGTTACATATGAACCAGATATAAAGCCGGTAATGAATTCCAAGAAAGTCTCGGACCATCATGCCATTATACCTACTGTAGAAATAGCAAAATCAGATCTTAATGCACTTTCTGAGGATGAAAAAAAGGTATTATATCTTATAGCAACTAGACTCCTGGAGGCTACTTCGGCACCATATTTATATACTACACAGAAAATAGTATTCGAGTGTGGAGGAACGGAGTTTACAGCAAACGGAAAACTTGTGAGGGACTCAGGATGGAAAGTATATGAGGAAGCACTAAGGAATTACTATAAGATATCTTCAAAAAATGATTCCAATACGGACGATAATACTTCAGAGGAACAAAAGCTTCCGGATATAAAGGATGGAGAAATCTTTGATAAGGTGGATGGAAAGGTTACAGAGCATTTCACAAAGCCGCCATCCAGATATACAGAAGCGACACTGCTGTCAGCTATGGAGAAAGCCGGTTCTGAGGATATGGAAAATGATGTTGAAAGAAAAGGTCTTGGAACTCCCGCAACAAGAGCTGATATCATAGAAAAACTTGTAAAGGATGGATTTGTAAAACGAGAAAAGAAAAACCTTATTCCTACAGATAATGGTATAAAGCTTATAACTATCCTGCCTGACAAGGTTAAATCAGCTAAGCTTACTGCTGAGTGGGAGAATAACCTTTCACTTATCGCAAAGGGAGAGTCTGAATATGATGATTTCATTTCAGGTATAGTTTCTATGGTGGAAGAACTTGTAGGAACATACAGTGAGGTAAGCATTGAAGATAAAAAACTCTTTTCAAATACTGAGATATTGGGAAGATGTCCTAACTGTGGAGCAGATGTTATAAAGGGAAAATATGGGGCTTATTGCAAAGATAAATGTGGAATGATGTTTGGCAAGCTGATGGGAGTTGCTCCATCCGATGCCCAGATAAAAGCTATCCTTGCCGGTAAGAAAATACTGGTAAAAGGTATAAAGAAGAAAAGCGGTGATGGAACATATGATGCTTACCTGACACCGGAGCAGTTAGTAGACTGTAGTTATACTAAAAAAGATGGAACGGAAATCTATGGGAAGCAGTTCAAGTTTAAAATAGAGTTTCCGGAAAGAAAGAAAAAGTAACAGATTGTTGAGGCAGGCATAGTCCTGCCTCTTATATTTAGAAGAGGAGAATAAGAAAATGATAGATGACAGAACATATATCCCAGGCGCTTCAAATGACTTTTTTAGTGAAGAAGCATATAAAGCCAGAATGGCAGCCTATATAAAGGGAGTAAGGAAGTACAGGTTAAAGGAGTCGGAACAGACTCAGAATAAAAATAAGATGGAAAGCGAGGTAAACTAATATGCCAAGTTTTGATGAGATCAAAGATTCAGTGATTTGTAAACTCGTGAATACTGAAAATAATCAGGATATCCTTAAGGACAGACCTAATGAGCAGATGGAAGATATATCAGCAACATTTGCCATGCTTGTTGGCGAAAGAGAGGGAGAAAGATTAACTCTTCCTATCACGAATGAAATTATGATTGATATGGGTGTTGATATAGAAACACTTAAAGAAACAGCCCAGAACAATATGGCGAATCAGGATTACTCATTTAAGAGTATGAGAGAGGTTCTTCTTGATTCCATGTTTCCTGATGGGGTTCCGGAAAATGATCCTATGGTTGATATGCTTCTCCCTCCAGAAGATTCGAATATGGCAATGTATGTCCTTTCCAATAATGGAAATATCTATGGAGCTGCTGAAATAATGAATCAGAAGGCGATGGATGAGATAGCAGAGAAACTTGGAGGGGATTTCGTAGTCCTGCCAAGTAGTGTGCATGAAACTATAATCCTCCCTCTTAATGAAGATATGGATTGTAATACACTTGATAGCATGATTCAGGAGATAAATGCTGGTGTTCTTGATGAAAAAGATAAGCTTTCCGACCATGCATTTCAGTATGATTCTGAGAACCATGAGCTGGTACGTATGGACAAGATGCAGGAAAGAA
>JAILEL010000288.1 GCA_024687845.1 Eubacterium sp. | reverse complement strand
AACCTCAAGATGAGATATCTCTTAAGACCCCTCGAAGACTACGAGGTTGATAGGCACTGAGTATAAGCATGGCAACATGTTCAGCTGAGGTGTACTAATAGGTCGTGAGCTTTTCCTAGTAAATAGGTTTTGTAAGATACGATTGATGATTTTGACTGTATGAAGTAATATTCCTCGATAGCTCAATGGTAGAGCACTGCGGCGCGTTCCTTGGTCTCGAAGTTGATTGTTGAGGAAATATTCCTCGATAGCTCAATGGTAGAGCACTCGGCTGTTAACCGAGGGGTTGTTGGTTCGAGCCCAACTCGGGGAGCTTATCTTTATATTATTGATTTACTTGGTAAATCGTTATTTAATCCGGCCCGGTGGTCAAGAGGTTAAGACATCGCCCTTTCACGGCGGTAACACGGGTTCAATTCCCGTCCGGGTCACTTTATTTAATATCAGAACAAGGACGCTTAGCTCAGTTGGTTAGAGCATCCGGCTCATAACCGGACGGTCCTGGGTTCGAGTCCCCGAGCGTCCATTCCCCTGATTGTAAAAGTACAGTCGGGGTTTTTTTGTTTGTTACTTATCTCATGAACTGTGAATAGTAGCTTTAACTGCATAATAAAAATAAGTAGAATCTTTTTTTTTATTGTGCTATTCTATGATGTGGATTAGTACGTTTTAAGATTTTGAGGCATTTTAATATGTGGATAATAGACTTAATTAATAAAGATGTTAAAGCAGAAAATGAGAGAAAAAGGACCATTGTTACGTTAAGGATTTTGTATATAATCGTATTTATGGCCTTTCTTTTAGATGTTATTTTTGCTGGAACAGCTGTGATTGCAAGGTTTCCATATAGAATTGTTATTTTTTTCAGCTTGATCATTATTTTGTTTATTTATAGCTATCATTCATCGACCAAACCATCACTTTATTTTTGCATGCTCTTTTTACTCCTATGGACACTTATGTTTATTCCATGCTTTGGATGGAGTGCCGGAATGCAGAATTATTTTATTATTATTCTCCTTCTGTGTTTTTTTGCACTTCATGGCAGACTTGTTTATAAGTTTCTTTACGCAGGTTCTGTTCTTGCACTAAGAATACTTACTATTGGTATATTTGGTGGAACAAAGCCTATTGTTCCTATTGGATTTGTAGCAGATAAGCTTATACAGATTACCAATATTTCTGCAGTTTTCGTTTCTATTATTATGGTATCTTATGTTTTTAGTAAGGAAGATAATGAAGATGAAGCTAAACTTATGAAGTATAATGATAAACTGAGGCAGGAAGCAAGCACTGATCAGCTTACGGGACTGTTAAATCGAAGGGCAGCATTAGAGTATATTTCAAGTATTGAAAAAGAAGATGAAATAGGTTTTCTTAGTATTGCAATGGGAGATATAGACTTTTTTAAAAAGGTAAATGATACCTATGGTCATGATGCTGGTGATGATGTTCTGAAAGCTATAGCCGCCAAAATATCGGAAGAAGCTGGAGAAGGAGCAGTTGTTGTCAGATGGGGTGGAGAGGAATTTTTGATACTATTTCCTGGATTGAATGGCGATAAGGCATTCTTAATTCTTGAAGGTATTCGTTCTAAGATTCAAAAGAGTATAATAAAATCAAGAGATAGTGAGATCAAAGTAACTATGACTTTTGGTCTTGCAGAATATAGTTATGTTAATGGTGTGGATGAAATAATCAAGGAAGCTGATAATAAGCTGTATCAAGGAAAAACTAATGGCAGAAATCAGGTAGTATATTGATTGTAGTATATAAATCGCATTTATCTAATACATTTGAAAGGCAGCGTGTGTAAATTGTCGAAGAAGAAAAAAGCATCAAATAGAATGATCCTCATTGTGACTATAATGCTGGGAATTCTTCTGGCAATTGTTGTTGTATTCAGTATTCTGTTTTTCTATGTTCGACTTCGAGATACTAGAAGCCTTCTTTCAAAAAGTGAATATTCAACCTATGATAAGTATTATGTAATGATTACTGAAAACAGGGAAAATGATTTTTGGAAGAGTGTTTACAATGGAGCCCTAAGAGAAGCTGCAGCAAATGGAGCATATGTAGAACTTATGGGGACAGATCTTGATAACAGCTATAGTAAAGAAGATCTGATCCGTATAGCAATTAATTCAAATGTAGATGGAATTATAGTTGAAGGTGATGATAATACCATAACGAAGTCACTTCTTAGAAAGGCCAATAAGCAGGAGATACCAGTTATTACTGTGTCAGAGGACTGCTCTGATAGTGGTAGAAAGAGTTATATAGGAATCAGTAGCTACAATCTTGGGAAAGAATATGGTGAGCAGCTATCACATTATATAGCTACAAATGGGGCTGCAAGTTACGATGTACTGGTACTTATGGATGATTTTATCTCCAGCAGCAATCAGTCTATTATTATGACTTCCATCAAGGAAACAGTTTCTTCACGTGGTCTTAGAAATGTAGTCAATCTTGAAAGTATGATAATAAGTAATTCCCATGATTATGCTGCAGAAGAAGAAATCAGAGATATTTTTGTAAAAAATAAAGATTTTCCAGATATTATAATTTGTCTCAGTGAAAAAAATACTATTTGTGTTTATCAGACAGTTGTAGATTATAATAAGGTTGGAAATGTGGAAATATTCGGTTATTATCTGTCACCGATAATCCGTTCAGCAATTAAAAAAGATATAATCAGTTCTAGTATAGTTCTTGATTCGGAACAAATGGGACGATATGCAGTAGATGCTCTGAATGAATATATCGAGACAGGATATGCAAGTGAAATGTATCTCATAGATATGGAGCTTGTGAACAAGGATAATCTGGACTCCTTCAGAGGGGAAGGAGGTGCTGATGACAGTGAAGAAGACAACTAGGCTTAGGGTAAAGGCACATGACTGGATGTCAAGCCTTCCACTTCGTTTCAAACTTACCATTCTGATTGTTTTTTCAATGCTGCTCATACTTCTGACTATCCTCTTTATGTACTTTAATCTTAACCGGATTACAAGACAAATGGATGAAATCTATGTTGGAAATGTAAAGCTGAATGAACTTGGTGATGCACTGGAAATGGTTCAGACCAGCATGACTGACTATCTGGACACAAAGAGTACAGACTCACTTGAAAACTATTATGCAGCAGAACAACAATATAGAAATCTTTTGAGCGGACTAGAAACCAGGGTTACAGATAACAGACTGAAGCTTATGGAGCGAAATATTTATTATACATCTGAAAGCTATCTTGCACTTACAAGAGATACTATAGAAGCGAAGCGAGGCAGAAATGTAGAAAAATATAAGTCCTATTACGAAGAAGCAGAACCCCTATATCAATATATCAATACATATATTGCGAGTCTGAATAATTACAGATTCAGGGCCAATACTGATAGCTATAACGAACTTATTTCTGCCGTTGGATATCTGGAATTAATGAGTATAATTATGTTTGGCATTATGGCTGCATTTGACATTATGCTTATAGTTCTTGTTACAAGAACTATTACTCAGCCACTTCATGAGCTGGCTCAGGCGGCTAATAAGGTTTCAAGTGGAAAGCTTGATGAAACTCCAGTCGTAAAGGTTCATGGAAAAGATGAGGTTGGAGTAGTAACTATGGCATTTAACCAGATGGTAAGCAGTATTCCAGGATATATGGAACGCCTTCGTATCAGCATGGAAACTGAGCAGTTTATGAAAGAAAAGGAACTTATGATGGAGGCAAACCTTAAGGATGCCAGACTTAAGATCCTTCAGGCTCAGATCAATCCACATTTCCTGTTTAATACTATGAATGCAGGTACACAGCTTGCCATGATGGAGCACGCAGATAGGACCTATGAATATATACAAAATGTAGCATCATTTTTCAGATATAACATTTCCAAAAATGACGAAGTTTCTCTTCGACAGGAGATTGAACTTGTAGATATCTACATTTATATTTTAAATGTACGATTTTCTGGAGAAATATGTTTTACTAAGAATATTGAATCAGACGAGCTTATGGACATAATGCTTCCGAGTATGATACTCCAGCCTATTGTAGAAAACAGTATTAATTATGGTATCCGAAGCATTGAACGTGAGGGACGGATTGAACTGAGTGTATACAGGGTAGATGAAAATGTCTGCATCAGTGTAACAGATAATGGAATAGGTATGAGTCAGGAGCTGATTCAGAAAATATTAAGTGGACAGTATAGTGAATCAGATTCGGTAGTTACCTCTGACGCAACTGATATTGAAGAAAAGAAGGGAAATGGCGTAGGGCTTAATAACGTAATCGAAAGACTGAGACTTTACTTTGATGGGGCTAACAGCTTTGAGATTATAAGTGGAGGCCGTGATCAGGGTACCGAGGTAGTGATAACGATTCCAATTGCAGACGGAATTATTTAATAGTAAGGATTAAAGTATTGAAAAGAGGATAATATATGTATCGTATCATGATAGCAGATGATGAAGGAATTGCAGTTGAGTCCTTTACTTATATGATAAGAGAAGAATTCAAAGATACCTGTATCATAGAATCAGCTAAAACTGGACGAAGTGTAATAGAGCTTGCGGAGAGATTCAGACCTGATATTGCACTTATGGATATCAGAATGCCTGGAATTAATGGAATAGATGCTATTAAGGAAATCAGAAAAAGAAATCCAGGGATTATATTTATTGTAATATCAGCCTATGACAAGTTTGGATATGCAAAAGAAGCTCTCTGTCTTGGAGTTATGGATTATCTTAACAAGCCAGTTAACAAGGATGTTTTTCTGGATACACTCCGTAAAGCAATGGCGAAGGTAGATGGAGAGAGAGAGAAGAGAACCAGAGAACTTGCGATTCTGGAAAAGATGGAAACTGTTACTCCTATTCTTGAAAATGGTCTTGTATATAATCTTCTGTTTCAGGAATTTTCCGGTGAGGATATAGAGAACTTTAAGAAATTACTTGAGATAAATACTAATTATGGTTATATGATAGCTCTCGTTTTCGGTGATTCTGATGAGGGTGGAAATATGACGAATGTCGTCGGTACCTCAGTGAGAATTCAGAGCCAGACGAGGGACCTCAGAGATATCGTAAAGAGCTATATTAGTGGAATGGTTGGTTCAGTAATGGCTAACAAGATAGCCATTTTTGTACCATATGAAAAGAAGGATTCTGAGAATGATGCGGATTCGGATGATTTAAATGGACTGAATTATAATGAAAGACTTGAAATTATTGATTTGATCAGAAATATGGTCCGCCGTCTGAATACTCAGCTTGATGCAGTATTCAGAGCTGGAGTTGGAACGGTAAGACCGCTCTCACAGCAGATGACATCTTACAATGAGGCATTGGAATCTCTAACAATGACTACCGGTTCGGTAGCACATGCAGAAGACCTTGCAGTAGGATGTGAATATGAAGATAACTATCCGGTTGATTCAGAACGGGCTATATTTGAAGGTGTAAAGAAGGGTGAACTGGAGGCAACACTCAGTGCTGCAAATTATTTCTTTGACTGGATGCTTGAAACCTATGATAATTACACGGATGATATTAAATTAAAAACTCTTGAATTTGTACTTCGTGCAGAGAGCATCGCATATGGAATCAGTGGAGAAACCTACAGATTCAGGTCGAGAGAGGATTATCTAAAGTTTATCAACAGAGTTGAAAGCTACGATAAGCTTAGGAAATGGTTTATTGATAAGCTTACGGATGCATGCCATGATGTTAAGAGCCGCAAGGAAAATCGTTCAAATGGAATAATTGACAGAGCAAAAGAATATATTATGACACATTACCAGAAGGATATATCATTAGATGATGTGTCTCGTGAGATTGACATAAGTCCTTATTATTTCAGTAAGCTTTTCAAAGAAGCAACAGGAGACAACTTTATAGAATATCTTACTAACCTCAGAATCGATAAGGCGAAGGATCTGCTTGATAACACAGAACTCAGTATGAAGGAAATATGTGTACAAGTTGGTTATGCTAATCCGAATTATTTCAGCAGAATCTTTAAGAAAAATGTCGGAGTAACTCCAACTGAGTACAAGACCTGATACAACAATATAATGCTACTACACATAGTATTTTGATTAATGACATAATGTAGAGATGATAAAATGATTTATAAAGATATTTTTAAAAGAAATGAAATATTGAGCTTTCGTATTGGAAAGCATGGCAGAATTATAGCCGTTTTACTCAGTTTTATGTTTATTCTCTCAGCCTGTGGCGGAACTGTGGAAACTGATGAAAGCTCAGTCAACTCCGGTTCTGATCACTTACTTATAGGAATGAGTATAGATTCATTTCTGATAGAGAGATGGCAGAGAGACTGTGATGTATTTTTATCTAAGGTTAAGGAGCTTGATTCTGACGCTGAAGTAAATGTTCAGAATGCTAATGGTGATATAGAAACCCAGAAATCCCAGATAAGATACCTGATTGAAAAGGGAGCAGATGTACTTGTTATAGTAAGTATTGATTCGGATGGCCTTGGGGAAGTAATGGAAGAAGCTAAAAAAGCAGGAATTCCAGTAATAGCCTATGACAGACTTATTAACAATTCAAATGTAAACCTGTACATCTCATTTGATAATGAGATGGTTGGAACTCTGATGGGAGAGGCTTTGGTTAATTCCGGGTTGAAAAACAAAAAAGTGCTAATGCTTTCCGGACCTACCGAAGAT
>JAILEL010000287.1 GCA_024687845.1 Eubacterium sp. | reverse complement strand
AACCTCAAGATGAGATATCTCTTAAGACCCCTCGAAGACTACGAGGTTGATAGGCACTGAGTATAAGCATGGCAACATGTTCAGCTGAGGTGTACTAATAGGTCGTGAGCTTTTCCTAGTAAATAGGTTTTGTAAGATACGGTATTATGATAAGAGTATAGACAAAAAGATTGGTAAAACAATAAAAAGTCTTGACTGTATGAAGTTTTGAAAGTATAATTTAACTTGCTTTCTATTTCATAACAATTCTGTAGAGGATTGTTATATGGCCCAGTGGCTCAGTTGGTTAGAGCGCCGCCCTGTCACGGCGGAGGTCACGAGTTCGAGTCTCGTCTGGGTCGTTTCAATATGGGGTCTTAGCTCAGCTGGGAGAGCATCTGCCTTACAAGCAGAGGGTCACAGGTTCGAGCCCTGTAGGCCCCATAACAAGTATGCCGATATGGCTCAATTGGCAGAGCAGCTGATTTGTAATCAGCAGGTTTTCGGTTCGAGTCCGAATATCGGCTATGAGTAATGCAAAAAAGGATTTTGATTTATTCGAGCAAGTTTACTTGCAAAGAATAAATCAATAATACTTTTTTATATTGCGAAGCAATTGACTGAGCAAACGATGTTTGCGAAAGTTGGCATTACGGATTAGCAAAAGAATTTGCAATGCGAATATATAAAATACTTAAATGTATTTTTTCGGAAGGTTTCCCGAGTGGCCAAAGGGGGCAGACTGTAAATCTGTTAGCTACGCTTTCGGTGGTTCGAATCCACCACCTTCCATTTTTTATATAATGCCGCGGGGTGGAGCAGTCTGGAAGCTCGTCGGGCTCATAACCCGAAGGTCATAGGTTCAAATCCTATCCCCGCTACTTGATCTATTAAAATCGATTATATTAATAAACGCCCATCGGCTTCGCATTCGCTACGCCGATGTCCGTAGATTCGCTCATGCGAATCTACTCACGGTATTAAAAAATGTCTATAGCATGCAAGCATGCATATCCATTTTTCAACACCTTGCGTTTATTCTTATTTCTAATTATTCGCCCAGATAGCTCAGTTGGTAGAGCAGAGGACTGAAAATCCTCGTGTCGCTGGTTCGATTCCGGCTCTGGGCACTTTTTTATTGTTTTTTTAACAAAATAATGGAGATGCATTTATTCTCTTTATTCACAAATGCAAAATCAATAATTTGGAAGAAAAATCCATAATTAAATATATGAATCTATAACCAATCCAAAAAAGAAAATTGATAATGACACTACCTACATTATAGTGATAGAATGCTGGTAGTGTTTTTTTGGTGTAAACACATCATATAGCGTAAGCAAGTATGAGGATGGATTTTTCTAATTAGGCACGTTACAAATTGGTTACAGGTTAAGTATATAATACAAACTGTTAGACTGTGGTCTGATGAATTTATAATAATGAATGATTTATTGGTTGAAAGATTGGGGATTCTATGAATGTATTAATTATAGAAGATGACAGAGACATATCGAAGCTTATCGGAAAGGCACTTACGGGTCTGGGTTATAACTGCAAGTTTGCCTATGATGGTGTGGAAGGAGAAGATCTGATCGACCTTAACACATGGGATCTGATTCTCCTGGATCTCATGCTTCCGAAGGTAAGTGGTTATGATTTACTGGAGTATATTCGTCCAACAAGAACTCCGGTTATTATTATGTCTGCGATGAATCAGGTCAGCGACCGTATAAGGGGGCTGAAGATGGGGGCCGATGATTATCTCAGTAAACCATTTCAGCTTGGTGAGCTGGTGGCGAGAGTTGAAGCAGTAATCAGAAGAACCATGCCGTATGATGATACATTTTCATATAAGGGTGTGACGGTCAATCGTTCATCAAGACAGGTTCTGAAGGATGGAGTTGAGGTTGCTCTTGCACCAAAAGAATATGAACTTCTCAACATGCTGATTTTGAATAAAAATGTTGCGCTAAGTCGTGAACAGCTTTACGAAGCAGTGTGGCAGGAAGAATACTATGGCGATACGCGTACTCTTGATAATCATATAAAGAGGCTTCGTCAGAAGCTTGGATATGAAGATGTAATAAGGACAGTATTCCGAATAGGATATAGAATGGAAGTTACAGAGGAAGAGCCAGTTGAAAATATTTGTTAAGTTATACATAGGTATAATGGCAATCATCATTGCGTCTCTGCTGGTGTCCGGATATCTGATGATCGGTTCTTTTTTTAAACAATCGGTAAATCGCGAGGTTGATAACAGCGTTGAGCGATGTAAAATGTTCTGCAATTCATTTCAGACAAATCTGATTTTATGTGCAAAAACAGAGTCTATTGATGCTGATCTCGTAAGAGATGTGGTAGAAAAGACTAGTGCAGGTATCAAATCGAAAATACTCATAAAGAGGAACGGCAAGATAGTCTATAGTACAATGAGTTCACAGATTTCATATGGTCTTCCGCAGGAAAATGTCATCAAGTATGATATGTGTGAAGTTGATGGGCGAAAACATGTAGTGTGTTATAGTGATGTTTTGATAAATGATGTGTCATATACATGTGTTTTGACAGATGATATAACAGCAATAATTAATGAAAATAACGCACAGCGGAAACGGTACGCGGTAATATACTTATTTGTATTGGCCGGTGGTACTCTTTTCGCCGTTTTATTTTCTATGCATCTTACTAAACCCATTCGAAGTCTCTCAGAGGCGAGTAAAGAGATTGCCAAGGGAAACTTTGATTATAAGATTAAATACATATCTAATGATGAATTAGGAGACTTGTCGAGAGCATTTAACAAAATGTCTGCTACACTTCAGGATAAGGTTGATGCGTTGGAGTTAAATGTAAGACAGAAGGAGGATTTTATTGCGGCATTCGCCCATGAAACCAAATCTCCGATGACAAGTGTTATCGGGTATGCTGATTATATATATCAGAACAGGCTTGATGATGAAGAAAGAAGAGAGGCAGCCTCAATTATTATGAATGAGGGACTAAGACTCCAGGCCTTATCTGAGAAGCTTATGGATATTGTGTCGCTAAAAAAATCGGGACTCAAAAAGGAAGAGATACAAACCAATGAGATGATTGAAGATATCAGGCTTACAATCACTCCAAAGCTTGAATCGAAAAAGGCTCATATTGAATTTGATGTAGAGGATGAATACATTTACATAGATTATGATCTCTTCAAAACAGTTATTATGAATGTTATAGATAATTCTTTAAAGGCCGGAGCAAAAGAAATAAAATTATTCGGTAAGAAGCAAGAAGGCAGGGTATATACATTCACTATTAAGGATAACGGAATGGGAATTCCGGAAAATGAGCTGAGACGAGTTAAAGAAGCGTTTTATATGGTGGATAAATCCCGAAGTAGGAAGGAACATGGCGCAGGACTTGGATTGGCACTTTGCAACAGAATTATGCTACTTCATGGAAGCCGTCTTGATATAAAGAGTAAAGTTGGGGAAGGAACTACGGTTATTCTGAAATTGTTTATCAGGAGTAGAGCATAAAGGTTTTATTACTTCCTTGTTACTTTTTTGTTACTTCTTGGTTACATGTTAGCTGTATCATAATCTAAAAATCAAAAGTAATAAAGGAGAATGATCATGAAACTTAAGCAAATCATATTATTTTGCCTCCTGGCAGGAATCCTGTTTCAAAACACAGAAGCATGTGCTATGGGAACAGATGTGAATACTACTGATATTGAGACAGTAGAATTTACTGAGGAAAGCGCAAAGAGAGATAAGGATAATACTAAAGAAAACAGTAATAAGAAAAAAAAGATTATAGGTTATAAGTATGTTTATAAAAAAGTACCTAAGAAAATAAAGAAGAAGACATACTTAGGAAAGTTTTTAATTACATACTACTGCACATGTAAATTATGCTGTGGAAAAGAAGATGGTATAACAGCAAGTGGAAATAAGGCGAGACCTGGAATAACAATTGCGGCGGATCCAAGCATTCCTTTTGGAGCAAAGCTTAAGATAGGTGGAAAATCAGGCTATGTTGTAGAAGATAGAGGCGGGGCTATTAAGGGAAAACATATTGATGTTTTATGTAGCAGCCATGCACTAGCTCTCAAAAAAGGAAGACAGTATAAAAAGGTCTGGGCTGATAGTACATTTACTGTTTATGAGAAAAAGAAGGTAAAAGTTCCAATTTATGAATAAAAACGAAAATCAAGAAAGTTAGAAAAAGTGACCCGAGGGGACAGTTGAGTCTGTCTCCTTGGGCCGCTTTTTTGAGTAAAAATATTCAGCGTTCATCCAGTACCTGGAATATTAGAAATTTCAAGTAATATGATACATCATCACCGGCCCAGAGGATAGGGTGATCCTTTGCCTGGGTCCTGATTTCTATCTGACGCAGTTTTTTATGTGCAGTCTTGGCAGCTTGTGCAATTACCTCTGAGAAAAGCTGCTGATCCATAAAATGTGAACATGAGCAGGTTGCAAAGTAACCACCTGGCTTTACAAGTTTGAGTCCGCGGATATTTATCTCTCGGTAGCCTTTGGTTGCTTTTTTTATAGTTTCACGGGATTTTGTGAATGCGGGAGGATCGAGTATAACTACATCATATAATCTGCCTTCTTCAACATACTTAGGCAAGAGACTGAGTACGTCATCACAGGTAAAGGTCATTCTATCTAAAACATTATTTAACTCTGCATTTCGCTTTGCTTCTTCGATAGCAAGCTCTGAGACATCAACAGCTTCGACATGATCTGCTCCTCCAACTGCTGCATTCAGTGCAAATGAACCTGTATGTGTAAAGCAGTCGAGTACGGATATTCCATCAGTTTCATTTGATTTTGAAATTGAAGAACTGAGCCTTCTGCATAGCTCCTGAATAGCCATTCTATTTCCCTTTTGATCAAGGAAGAATCCGGTTTTTTGTCCATTTACTATATCAACGTTGAATTTGACACCATTTTCGACTATCTGTACAGCTGTATCGAACTCATCACCGATGTACCCCTTGTGACGCTCCATTCCTTCTTTAAGTCGGACCTTTGCATCGCTACGTTCATAGACACCACGTATTTTTATTCCGTCCTTTAGTAATATATCTTTTAGAATCTCAACGATTCGTTCCTTTAGTATGTCAATACCAAGAGCAAGGGATTCAACTACAAGAACATCCTCATATTTGTCTATTACAAGTCCTGGAAGAAAATCCGCTTCTCCGAAGATAACACGGCAGGAAGAAGTATCTATTACTGCTTTTCTATAATCCCAGGCAGCTTTAACCCTGTTATATAGAAAACTGTCATCCATAATGGCGTTAGCATCTCTTGTTAGCATTCTGATCTGAATCTTAGACTTTGTATTGATGAATCCCCAACCCATTGGATAGCCATCAAAATCTTCGATTCGGAGTACATTTCCATTATTAAAGGAGCCGTCGATTCTATCTATTTCATTATCATATATCCAGCTTCCACCTGCTTTTAGTGTCCTTCCTTCACCTTTTTTTAGAATGACAACAGCAGAACTGATGTTTGATTTTAATATATCCATGATTTACTTACTATTAGTTCTATCCTTTCCTTTTTTTGACGCAAAAAAATACCCACACCTACTTATTATACCATTAAATAGGTGTGGGTGTAAGGAGAGTTTTAGTTTTTGTGATCATAAGGAACAATTGTGTCAATTGTTCCATCTTCATGAATTGTAAGCTTTGTGAACTTCACTGTTCTCTTATGTGAACATCCATTAGAAAACTCACTGTCATGATAGAACAGATACCACTCGCCATCTATCTCTACGATTGAGTGGTGTGTTGTCCAACCAATAACAGGTTCCATTATTCTTCCTTTGTAGGTAAATGGACCTGCAGGGCTATCTCCCTCAGCGTAGCAGAGATAATGAGTTGTTCCAGTAGAATAGGAAAGATAATACTTGCCATTAAACTTATGCATCCAAGGTCCTTCAAAATATCTTCTGTCTTCATCACCGGCTTTTATTGGCTCACCATTTTCATCAAGAATTTCAATCATCTTAGGAGCTTCAACAAAACCTGTCATATCCTGCTTAAACTCTGCAAAAAGAGGTCCAAGGGATTTTTCGTCACCTTCTGGACGATGTTCATCAGGATTGAAGCTTCCTGACTGCCACATTTCAAGCTGACCGCCCCAGAGACCGCCATTATAACAGTAAATTCTTCCGTCATCGTCAAGTAGAACAGCTGGATCAATGCTGTAGCTTCCTTCTATATAATTCTCCTGTGGTTTAAATGGACCTACAGGTGAGTCTGATTCTGCCACACCAATACGGAATATATCATCCTTATCTTTTGCAGGAAATACCAGATAGTATTTGCCATTAACATATACTGCATCTGGAGCCCACATCTGTCGGCTAACCCATGGAACATCTGTCTCAGCAAGTGCTATACCGTTATCAACGCAGTCGCTGTCAAGTGAATCCATAGAAAGGATATGATAGTCCTGCATTATGTATTGTTCTCCGTCATCATCTTCTGGACAATCCCAGTCCAGATCGTGGGATGGATAGATATAAATCTTTCCATCAAATACATGAGCAGATGGATCTGCTGTGTAAATATGAGTTACTAATGGTTTTCTTTCGTTTTTTCTCATTTTAATCCTCTTCAACATATATATTTTGATTAATAGTAAAATAATATAAACTGAAAAACAGCCATATTGTATTTGTTTTAAAGTGATAATAACATAAAAAAACTAAATATTCTTATTCAGTATTGTCATTTAGTTAACTAAAATTGCTAAAATGATAAAATCTTTTATAAATATTGGAAGAGTCAACAAGGAAAAAAGTTTTCAGAAAATGTTGTTCACTCACATTTGGAATTGTTATATACTTGTATTATATATGGCATAAGTTTCATAAATATTTTGCTACCGCATCTCTTATAGAGAAAACTATAAGAAGTTATTAGGCGGGTTAATTTGAAACTGATGCACTAGGAGTAAGATAGGAGATAGTATCATGGCAAAGCTGTACTTTCGTTATGGAGCAATGGGCAGCAGTAAATCTGCTAATGCTCTGATGGTACGATATAATTATATAGAAAGAGGACAAACGGCAATACTTATTAAACCTGATGGGGAAAACAGAGATGGGGAGGATATAATTAAATCAAGAATTGGTCTGAGCGAGAAGGCATATACACTCTCGTGGTTGAAGGAACATATATCCAAGATGGATAAAGCAGATCTATGGGATTGTATTATAGTAGATGAATGTCAGTTTCTGGCATCGCAGGATGTGGATTATCTGGCGGATATTGTGGATGATTATGACTGTCCGGTAATCTGTTATGGACTTAGAACTGATTTTTTGGGAAATCTATTTGATGCATCAGCGAGACTTATGGCAATTGCTGACGTTATAGAAGAAGTTCCAACCGTTTGCTGGTGTGGAAAAAAGGCACATTTTAATGCTAGAATAAAAGATGGTGAAATAGTACGAGCTGGGGAACAGATAGAATTAGGCGGAAATGAAAGTTATACAGCTCTTTGCAGAAAGCATTTTAAACTTGGAATTATAAAGAGTCCGGACTCCCTGGAATAAAAGAGAGGTGATGTGCTGTAATGCGTTTAAAAAGATTAATTAGAACTACACTGGTGTTAGCTCTTGTTCTGAGTCTTACTTACAGAGCAGAAATGCCGGTATATGCTTCATCGGATCATAAGATTTCGTCTGAAAATAATAATGACTCCGAACCGTGGAATATTGAATCACCTCCTGATAGTGTTAGCAGGGGAAAAAAGGCAGATCATTATTCTAATGAGTGGATAAATGGGAAATGGTATAACTCCGATGGTTCTCAGACTTATGCAAGTATAGGTTCATGGAACTCCGATGGCACAGGCTGGTGGTATGAGGACTCTTCAGGCTGGTATCCAAGGAACAGATGGCAGAAAATAAATGGAAAGTATTATTATTTTCTGGATTCCGGTTACATGGATTATAATGAATATCGAGATGGTTACTGGCTTGGTTCTGACGGCGCATGGGTAGAAAAATACTATGGTGGTCACTGGTGCAAGGACAGTAAAGGCTGGTGGTATGAGGATTCCACGCACTGGAATCCTGTAAACAGATATGTATGGATTGATGGATCAAAGTACTGGTTTAATTCGGAGGGTTACTTAGACGAGTCGGAGTGGGCTCTGATTCTTGTGAATAGAAATCATCCGGTTCCTGATAATTATTCTGTGGATCTGGTAACCCTGTCAAATGGTAAGCGCGTTGATGCCAGAATATATCCTGCTCTTCAGCAGATGTTTAATGGCGCGCGAAATAGTGGACTGGATATGTTTGTAAGAGAGGGATATCGCACCAGGGCTGAGCAGCAGGCTATAATGAATAACAGGATTCAGCAGTATATGGCACAGGGATATTCATATGCTCAGGCAGAAGCACTGGCTAAGCAGTATGTTGCTGTACCGGGAACAAGTGAACATGAGCTTGGAATCTGTGTGGATATAAATGCAAATAATAATGTATGCTCGGACGAAGCAGTATATAACTGGCTGGATAATAATGCATATAAATATGGTTTTATTAAGAGATATCCTGAGAACAAGTCCAACATAACAGGAATAAACTATGAACCATGGCATTATCGTTATGTAGGAGAAAAGGCGGCATCAGAAATGAAACAGTTGGATATGTGTCTTGAGGAATATCTGTCCTATTTGTCTAATTAACATTATCCAGAGATATAAGAATAATTGATTGATGTTTCAAAAAATGAAGAAGTCTATGCAATGGTATTTTGAAAGTTTGAGGTATAAACTATGACTACTTCAGAATTAATAACAACAATATATGAAAATAAGCTTTTGTTTGCTGCGGTAGTGGCAATCCTCCTTCCATTTGTAGTTATAGCTGCTGGATTTATAATCAATTATCTGGGATATGCTATAGCATTTCTGGTAGGACTTTTTATAGATCCTATGATTGTATTTGGCATAATCAATTATCTCTTCTTTCCAGGAGTAATGCTTCATGAACTTTCACATGCATTAATGGCATTTCTTACTGGGGCTAAAGTCACGGAAATGGCGCTTTTTAAACGAGATGAGGATTCACTGGGACATGTAAGCTTTATAAACAGGGGTAATATTTTCCTGGTATCGCTTCAGAATATATTTGCATCAGCTGCACCTATGTTTTGTGGAGCAGCTATTTGTTACGGATGCTATTATGGCGTAACACATTTGACCATATTATGGCTGAGAATATTACTTGGGTATATTGGAGTATCAATGTTTTTCCATATGACTATGAGCGTACAGGATATTAAGGTATATATCAAAGGAGTGCCTATATTCATGGGGCTGATATTTGTTATTACCTTATTACTTAGACTTTTCGGAGTGCTATAGAGAGATATTTCATTTTCTTTTGATCTATAATAACAGACGAAAATGCAAAAAGGTTTATGGCGAAAAATGTGTTACTATTCACAGTTAACTCAAAAAGCATTCTTAAGTCCACATCGAATATGGCTTATTCTTAAGCAAGCTTAAATAAGCCTAATATTCGATGTTCTATTGCCTCCTTCGGAGGCACTGAATCATGCTTTTTGAGTTCCTGC
>JAILEL010000065.1 GCA_024687845.1 Eubacterium sp. | reverse complement strand
TATGTCAGATCTTTCGCAGGGCACTCCTGTAACGCCCACTCCTGTAGCGAGAGAGACAGACACATAAATATCGACAGTATTGGCGCATGCGTTGCTATATCAACCGGCCTCGGTCTTACGGCGTACGCCGTAAGATACGGGGCTTTTTTCATGAAAGACTGAAGCGGTATTTTAAATTCAGGCCCGGTATCTGCGGAAATCCGGCAGTCTACAGGTGCTTTCTGAAAGCCTGGAAAGAATACATAAAGCAAAGGAGGTGAGGCATTGCAGGAAGAAGTCGAAAACAGGAAATCTGAGCAGGATAAAATTACGCTCAAATTGTCTTTAAAACTTGCCGTAATGGACTAAATATGGCTCACCGAAATAATTCAAACAAATATCTTGTTTTAAACTAATTCTTGTGGTATTATAGCATTGGATTGGAGGTGGCAAGGTGAAGCTGCTCAGAGTTAAGGCGAACAATTTCAAAAACTGTGCCGATGGTTTCACTATCGATCTGGTTGCCAAATCACGTAAGACTGCTGAAGATAAGGAATATGAGCTTCAGGAAATAGCGCCGGATCTTCATGTTTATAACACCATGACATTTATCGGTAAGAATGCGTCCGGTAAAACATCGGCCATTGAACTACTGGATATGGCATATTCTATCCTTGGAGGATTCCGTATAGAAGATAAACACTATTCCTATGACGGAGTAGAACTTGAGATTATCTTTTATCATGAAGGATATATCTTTCTTTACGAGACAGTGCTTGGCTCCGATAAGCTTGAGAATAGGGCTGTTTTCACTAAAGAAGGGGTTTACCGCAAGAAGTATTATAAGACAAATGTAAGGGATATATATAATCGGGATGATTTCGAAAAAATGCCTGTGCCGCTGTTTTCATCATCGCGCAAGGAGTTGGATACATCCCTGGAAGACGGTCACTCACTGCTTCCGGAGGATACTTCGAGATTGTTTTATACACTAGGTAAAAGGACAACGAGAGCTGTTTACTTTGACAGTTATGAAGTTGGAACAGATACATATAGGCTGACGTTTAATTCATTAAAGAATTATGGAATAGACTCGAGTATTCTTGGCAGGGTTCTTAGGATTTTCGATGAGAATGTCGAATCTCTGGAGATGCTGGACGAAAAGAACTACAAGCTTACTTTCAGGGGCGAAATAAAAACTATTTCGGATACCCAGTTGATCCATTTACTATCGAGCGGTACTACAAAGGGACTTCTGTTATATATACTGATGGTCGCATCACTCAAGGAAGGATTTGATCTTCTCATCGACGAGGTGGAGAACCATTTTCATAAAACACTGGTTGAAAACATGATCAGCCTTTACAAAGATAAGAGCGTAAACAAGCACAATGCAACACTTGTATTTACGACTCATTATTGTGAGGTCCTTGATCAGATGGGAAGGCAGGATAATATTTGGATCTGTAAATCCGGAAAGCAAGTTACCCTCTCCAACATGTACGAGGATTATCAGATCAGACCCGAGTTGTTAAAGAGTAAGCAGTATTATAATAATGCTTTTCAAACAGCGGTCGATTATGAAGCTCTTATGGGGCTGAAAAAGGAATTGAAGAAATGAAGCGGCTTATTATTTGCGAAGGTCCGAATGAACTATGTATAATGAGGATCCTGCTCAATAATGATAAGTTGATATTCGGAGAGGATGAGCTTATAGGCTTAACACCGTATTTTGCCAGACAACTCAATAATGCAACTGTAAAGAATGAACTTGATATTTATCCGGGAAAAGATGTAGTGGTCATGCGTGTTGGCGATGTCCAGAACGAAAATCTGAAAATCCCGGAGGACTACAGCGAGAAGATCATCAGGGTTGAAAAGTACTGCACTAAACCGGAACTTGAAATGCTACTGATAATTTCTGAGGGGAAAGTCGCAGAGTTCGAGAAGACAAAATCTACGATTTCACCGAAAGAATATGCAAAGGCCCATATCAGGTTTGGCAAGAAAAAGTATGATAACAGTACACAGTTCTTTATGGATTATTATGGATCAGATCCGGATTCCCTTGTTGAGGCTATCAGGGAGTATAAAAGAATCAAAGGTGCCCATAAGAAAGGCGAGTTATATCTGGCAGATTTGTTGAAATAGTT
>JAILEL010000156.1 GCA_024687845.1 Eubacterium sp. | reverse complement strand
TAACTAAATTTTCAATGTACTTACGAATTATTTCTTTGCCTCTCAAAAAAACAAGAATTATTAATCCTACAGCTATTTCACTACCATATAACATAAAATACTTCTGCATTCTAAATTTACAATATACAGATTTCATTACATTTATGTAATCGAAACCGGAATTTTCTTCACTTCTTGTTGATTGAATTGTTTGACTGATTGACGGAACAAGAACAAACGATGCTAATAATAGCGCGATAATGATTGACATTGCAAAAAGAAGAATTGATTTGCTCCGTTCCGATTCATCAACTCTCTTCAAAAGAAAATACCCTTTAAGCAAAAGATAAATCCCCACCATAAAAACCAGCTGTACATTTGTAAAAAAGGCAAAAAACATAAGTATAGTAAATAACTTAAATTTGTGCTTTAGTAATAATTCTTCAAAAGACCAAACTATAAAGGGAAAAAGTATGACAAGATCAAAATAAAATATATTGGTATAGTATTGTATGGCAAACCCACAAAAAGCGTAAAGTAAGCCAGAACAAAGTGCACCTGTAAAATCCTTATAATGCTTACTATAATAAAATGACATTGCAAAAGCACATATTGCCATTTTATACATCACAAAAAAGGACATTGCATAAATAATGCCATCTCTTGAAGTAAATAGAAAAAAAAGATTTGTAGGAAAGAAGAGAAAAGCCCCAACGACATCTGCCATTGACACACCAAGGCCTGAATACCAATTCAGATACAATCCACTCTTCCCGTGTAGTACATCCCAAAAAAAAGTATATATAGGAATAGAGCTTCCTGACATGTCGTAATAAGATACCGTATTACCTCCGAAAGGATAAACGCCTTTAATCGCATATACAACTAAAAATATGGCTATGGTTACAATGGGTGCAGCAACCCAATTTATCCATACGTGTTTTTCTTCAATTTCCTTAAATTTCACAATATACTTATTAAATTGCCTAAATTCTATTTGCTTTGTTAAATTCAAGACTACTCCCTCTTTCTAAGTTCTTATATCAAATATATTTATTCCAATCACATATAAAGACTTTATTGAATCAACAATTGGCTCATTTGTTAAAAATTGTCACAACAACATAATAATATCATATTTTCTATATTTTTCAAATAATTCTCTTTGCAAATATTACGAGCTTTAATACTATCGCGTGTAGACTTATGTAAACTGAGCATTAAATAAAACTTAATAATAAGCGGCAGATGGTTATAAACCATCTGCCGCTTTGTTTCTAAAAAGGGCACTAGCTTCTACTCTAACATAAACATCTTAGCACGTGCGATGTTTACATACTGTATTGCACTTTCTTCACGTCCTATATCGGTTCTAGTGTTATATGTATCATTTGTTACCACCAATATGATTCTTCGGTTGTTCAACGACTTACCTTGAATCTGGTTGGATGATAGCGAAGTGTCAAAGGAGTCGTCATATAAGTACCAGAGATTCTCCGCATCTGCGTTTGAACCATCAAACTTCATACTCTTCATATGCTGTATTCCGGTTATTGTTGCCTTATATATTTCGCCATCCTTTAAGAACTCATCTATACCGCATGCATTCTTACTAGGATCATCATCCTTGTTTGAATGAATCGCTTCTCCACCACCTACTTTATACTGAATATTACTGATCAGAATCGGAATGCCGTATATTTCCGTATCATTTCCATCATCATATCTATGATAATATGCAGGATCGGGTGTATACTTATCATCACTTTCATTTACTTTATGGCCTTGATAATCATATTCAATACTTAGCGGATCCAATTCTACCACACTTGAATCATTACCATTCTTATCCTTGGGAGTATATGTCCCATTTCTATATGCATTATATTCCTCTTCTGTGGCTTCATAATACATTCGTATTTTTAGATTATCAATAGTATCCACATCGGTATTACTGTAATTAGCTCTTGATGCAGAAAAGTATATTTCAGCTTCAGTATCCAGCAGATTAATAGCTCCAGGATCCAGTTCATCTCGCTGCTGATCATAAGAGATATATAAACTTCCGGTCGAAGAAGGATCAATATAGCTCTTCACTGCCTTTAGGCTGGGTTCACGGACACCACTCTGATAAGCAGCTATCATTGTATTAATAAACAGTTTTAACTCATCAGTATTATCCTTATTACCCACATCGTCAACAAGATTATACTTTCCAGTAGTTATCCTTGAATTACCATTCTTCTTTAACATCGGATTGCCGTTATCGTCGACTACATGTTGATGTCCAACGCCTGAATATGTGATACTACCTTTATTATAGATATAATAATTGTTTCTCACATCATTCGGTGACATTTCATACATATCACCATCCTCATATGAATCGCTTGGAGCATCCGATATACAATACCATACAACAATATCCTTTTCACCGTCCCTATCAGCATCATCAGTAAAATCAAGCTGATAGTACTGGCTATGAGTCGGCGCTATAGCAAATGACTTATGCAAAGCAAACGGGAATTTTGTTATTTGTCCATCATTAACCTGTGTTACAACATTACCATTCCAAGGAGTAGCATCCAAACTACCACCACCGGCCTGACCATTTCCGGTACCTATACCAATAAGATTATTATATTTATAGCCAGTATTGTTAAATGATTTAGCGTTGATATCTCTACTGCCAACTCCACGATTGGTACTCATCTCCTGGCCGCGCCTCACGTATGATTTACCATCCGTCCCCTTCATTCTGGTTCCTTCGCCGGGCTTATACGCCTTATCATATGAATGGAATTCCGATTCTTCTCCACCCATGACATTATACCTGTCCATTCCAACAACATTACGTACGTGTTTGTTAAAATAGTAACCCCAATGCCAATCACCGCCATTACCCTGTTCATTTCCTTCGCCTATGTTGGCAAAATAATCAAAGTTATAAAACGAAGTTGTATCATGTGTAAATAAGACGCTACGTTCACTTCTGATATATTTTTCTATAGCCTCCATGGCATTTTCAGACTTGGGGCCCTGATAACAGTCGGCAAATCCTATAATTATCATATCGTATTTTCTCAAATCGGCATAATAAGTATTTTTGTTCACAGCGTTTACGTTACCACCTTCTCCTGCGACACCCTGTTCCCAAACATCTGCAGCCTTTGTTGTAATTGTAACATCATAATAATCACTTATAGCATCCATCAGGTCACCAAATACACCTTTAGTATATGTTGCTTCCATATTCCATTTACTTCCGGTTCCTCCGTTCTCGGTGCCACCTCTGCTAGCGCGCTGATCCAGCTGTAAAATATCAATCTTTACCGGCTCGTTCTTCTTAAGCCTATAATACCCGGTCGCATTAGTACGTCTTTCCGGATGATCTTCCTGATAAACAACCATTCTCCATGGAACTACACCATCGAAGGAACTGGGAACCTCGCATTGAGCATAGTACTCCTTATCGACTTTCATACCTTCACCACTGTTGTTAAATGACGAACCATCCTCACGAATTGAAGTGAATTCTATCCTTTCACGTTCCGAATACTTACCGTCAGCATTAAGATCAACATATAGCTTTGCAGTATACTTGGAATCAGAGCTTGCTGCACCCATATTCTTTATACTAAAATCAAAAGGCAAATGGAACTGCCCATCAAAAGCATCAAGCGTGAGCTCGTATCCATACATTCTGAAGGTTTCACCGCTCAATAGCTGATCATCAGGATTTAACTCTTTTACAGCCTCTGAAGCCGGACTTCCCGGCTTTATAACTATTTCCGGTTTTTCCAAGTTAAGCAGCCACCTGAAGAATCCGGTAGAATCCTTCTTTACATCGGAAACCGAATAAACTGACTGCTTGTTCTTAACCTCATCTGCAAACTGATACATATAAGAAACAGAGTCAACTCGGTTACTTATCTCTCTTTTGTCTTTTTCAGCATTAACATTCTCAAAGAAGCCATCATCAAGTATAATCGGATATGAAGCATCTGCAAACTGTGTTAATTTATTAACGTAATCTTCTGTTATATCATTGCCGTTATACCGCTCTTCTGTCGCTGTATATCGACTTATCAGATTGTCACCATAAGATGCCAATACAGGCCACACATCCTTTTTATCTCCTATGCTTGTATATACCATACCTTTCATATCGGTATCATTGTAAACCGGTACGTCCGTTATTCCTTCTGTATTTAGGAGTTGTGTGTTCATACCTATATATATAAGATCATACTCAGCGTTCAGATCATCTATATGCCCAATAAGCTCTCCTACTGACATCCTTGTTAACTCTAAATCAATGCCATCAAGATTTATAAATATATTGTTGTCATTTAATCCTGTTACTGTAGTATTTCCATTATTGGTTTTTCCGGGTACGGTAATGCTTGGTCTGCGATAAATCTTACCTGTGCTGGCTTTATGATTGGCCTCATCAGTTATCGATTTATAAGTACCATTTCTGTAGAGAATATAGTTGTCTAAATCTTCTTCAACCGTTTCTCCTCCTTCCCAATGGCTATCATCAACCCAATGTCGTCCACCCCAGCCATACGCCCAATGTCCTGCTTCAACCCAGTGTCTCTCGGTAGTATATCTTACTCTTTTCTTTTTATTCTTTGTGTCATATGAGTGCCCGCTCATACCATAACTGTTATAATTATCACCATTATCCTCTATGTAAAGATCAAAGCTGGCTGTAGGTTCAATTTCCAATATGCGCAGTTTACCCTTTATACTAACCTCTCGTTTATTTGCAAATCCAATTATATATCTTATGGCGGTTGCCATGGTTATCGTCTCGGGGAGCTGTTTATCCTCTCTATTGTCTGTGATCCGGTACCTGTTCTCGCTTCTTATATCTTCTAACACTTCACTAAATCCAGCATTTATCTCCTCTTCCGAGAAACTTGCTATACTATCACTAAGCACTTCCGCCATTGTATACATATATGGATTAACATAGTTCTGACGCTCACCACTTGCTTGATCACTCCATCTCATGTTATACACATAACCATTGTTATAAACAAAGTGATTAGCATTTGAATTATCAATTCTTACGTTTGTTGTATCAGCAGGATCAAACTGATTGGCCTCCTTGGTAAGATCCAATCCTTCCCATCTGTTACCTATGGCATCATAATAGATATTGAAGCCATTACGAGTAAAATTAGAGTTCTGTGGCTTCAGCATTAGCACCCTAACAAGATTATATACCCAAGTATTGGTCATATTTACATCATTAGAGTTTTGTATTTCTTCTACGATCTTGTAGTCACCAATGACCGGCATCTTGCTGATCGCAAGTTTTTCGATAAGCCTCTTATATGCATAAACATCAAGATCATTCCCATCCTTGGCAACAACCCTTACACGATTTCCGCTTTCTATCACATCGCCGCTCACTGTATTCTCTGATGCTTCTTCTGCTCTTTCATAAACATTCCTTTTATAATTCTTGAAAGAATTATCATCTCCAAGACATAACGATGCATCGCCACCCATTACTACTACAAGGTTTGCATCCGATACGTCTTCTTCTGTCACTTCTGACACCTTCATGTTTACAACATCTATAGGGAAAGCATAATCTTTATCTCTGTCAAATACATACTGCTTAAACCATTCACTGTTGGTGATATTAAATCCATAATAAATGTCTACACCTTTAACTCTGTAAACATTTGCATTCACATAATCATCAGACGCATAATCGGCTCTTATCCAATTATATGTGCCACGCCCCTTGGCATACTCAAAAACAAAGTATTTAAGATCATCATCTGTCTGTTCGTTCTCGGCAACAAGTCCGATAGAACCCTTACCCAGATCACAATTGACAATACCGGCTATTGGCCTTTCGGAATCTATATCAATATAGTATTCGCCGCCTTCATCTGCACTCTTTGCTTCAAAAGACAGAACTGTATAATAATTCTCGGCAAAATCTACATAATCCTGCTTGGGACTATATTCAAACTGAAGGGTATAATAATCTGTTGTTGCGGGTGTCGGTTCATCATTTTCACCCTCATCCTCTTCGGGATCGTTATCATCGTCCTCATCCCCTTCAGTATCAGGTGTGCTGTCAAAATCTGTTATATTTTCATCGGGGCCCTGCTCAATCTTATCAACACTTTCATTATTTTCATTGTCAACATTACTATCAGGCTCAGATACCATATCAAGGATATCAGTATCACCTAGGATCTCATCACCCGAACTAAGCATTACTGTATTAGGATGTTCTTCAGAAACAGCCATGTAATAGTCTCTACCGACAGATCCTGAAACATTATTTGCCGAAAGAGAATTCATTGACAGTGTCAATTCTTCGGTTGTTCCGTAATAACCTGCAAACACATAGGCCTTTCCATCATATGTATATATGGGAGTACCGTATTTAACATCTAAAACATTTGTTGAATTTAAAAGCGTACTCTTACTTACCACATAACCATATGTGGCCCCCTTATTTACACCAAAAGTAACCCTTGTGTTGGCTTCTTTTCCTGTACTGATATAATAGGCAACCGCAGGATCAAAGTCACCCAAACGTCTATCATACTTATCTTCATCAATGTTATTACCATCTATAACTCCGGTATAAACAAGTGAATGAAGACTATAACCCGTCTGTTGCTTATTAAGGATATAGCTTGATACGAATTCGCTCGCTATATCCCCGGCATCTTCACTCATTCCGGACATATCATATTCCATTATAAAATTACCGCTAAGCTGTGCTACCATTTCACCTTTAGCAACATCAATATATGGTTCAGGTACGGCATTTGTTGGCGTATCTTTATCTTTAAGCTTTTTCTTGCCATCTGTATCCTTATTAAGTTTAGTAAGTACTCCCGATTGTATCTTACTATTAAGCTCATCAGCATTCCACTCGCATTCATAGCCTTCAAAATATCCGTCAACATGTCTCTCTTCCTCGCCTCTTCTTGTGAACATAGGCGCTGTGAGAATACTTCTCCTATTCTCTGCTTCAGTGACTGAATTAAGAACACCCTTCTCATTAAGTTTTAGGAGCATTTTATCGGCAAGCTCATATCTTAAGTTTGAATCAGATAGTGTGGATTCATAATAATCATACTTTATGCCCGATAAGTCTTCACTAGTCTCATCATGATCATTTATAGCTTCTGCTATATCTTTTCTTACTGATTCTTCACCCGCAACATAATACCCTGTAAATCCCATTATCTGATTTCCGGAAATACTAACTGGTTCATTACGACTGTTATTAAGAACGACGTTAAAAGAAACCGTATCCGGAACTATCTCAAG
>JAILEL010000100.1 GCA_024687845.1 Eubacterium sp. | reverse complement strand
CTCGGTAATTCAATTACCGAGATGAAAGCGCCATTTTATCCCTGATTGAACTATAAGGTTAATGCAATAATCTGTCAAATATGTTATACTATGTGTATGAAAAATAATCTAATACATTACAGAACTTCGGTCTGTAACATTAATTACCATGTGGTATGGTCCGTCAAATATCGTCGAAAGATTCTTACTGCTGATGTTGAATCGTTACTATTCACAGTTAACTCAAAAAGCATTCTTAAGTCCACATCGAATATGGCTTATTCTTAAGCAAGCTTAAATAAGCCTGATATTCGATGTTCTATTGCCTCCTTCGGAGGCACTGAATCATGCTTTTTGAGTTCCTGCTTCACAGGTATCATGAGATAAGTAAACAAAAAGTGCCTGCAAGCAGTCATTTTTGTTACTTATCTCATGAACTGTGAATAGTAACTTTACCTTCAACAAACCATCTATGATTATCGCCGTAATACAGATGACTCTCATAGCCTTCTACATAAATGGTATATCTTATTCCTGTCGCACCTGCGATAAGACTAGCTGAGCGCCTTATATCTGTAATTTTCTGAATCTCATAAGTTTTATCATCATCCCAAAGAATAGCCTTCGGAATCAATCTACCATCCTTCGTAAATTCAACATTTACATTTACATATATCTTATAAGGGCTTTCTTCAATCATTCACATCCTCTCCTTTTCAATATTATCCATAACAGAATTCAGCATAACAGAATTCACATAAATTAATCATTTACTGTATCGCTATTATAATTCTAAGTTTTTGAGATTTCAAGTATTATATTTTTTATTTTTTCCAGTTTTTTAAGAATTTACTTGTTTTTTTATACAGAATGTTGTATATTATGTATGGACATATATAGGAAATATTTTTTAGGTGGTGATTCTATGATAAAGATAGGCGAAACTTTAGCTAAATACCGAAAGGCAGCTGGATTATCTCAGAAAGACGCAGCAGAAAAGCTTTCAGCCCTTGGCCAGGAAATATCTAATAAGAGTATTTCCGCCTGGGAAAAGAGTACTTCATCCCCAAGTCCCACACAGTTCCTTTTATTGTGTAAGATTTATGGGATAACTGATATATACTCAGTATTTATTGAACCGAATCCAGATAATCCATTCTCTATCCTGACTCCTGAAGGCAAAGAAAAGGCATTGGATTACATTAATATACTTGGGATGACAGATAAATATCATATACGTTCAGAAGAAACTGATAATGTAATCAGTTTTCCAAGAAGAAAGCTTCCACTCTATCTCCTTCCTGCATCTGCCGGATCTGGTGAATTCCTGGATGGTGATGAGTATGAACTTGAAGAAGTTGGTAGTGAGGTTCCAGAAAAAGCTCATTTCGGTATACGACTTAATGGTGATTCTATGGAGCCAAGATATCTTAACGGACAAATAGTCTGGGTTGAGCGTACAACAGAACTTCTCGATGGAGACATTGGCATATTTTACCTTGATGGTAATGCATACTGTAAAAGACTTCATAGAGAAACTGACTTTGTTGAACTTGTATCTCTGAATCCAAAATATGATCCTATACCCATTACTGAGGCAAATGATTTTCGTGTATACGGCAGAGTTGTATCTTAATCATATTTTTTAAGATTTTTAATCTCCGCTACCAATAAAATAAGGCAGAAACCAGCCTAAGCTAGTTTCTGCCAATATTGAAGTAAATTCACCTTTTTAAATCACCAATTTACAAAACTTTGCGACCAGTAACCGCCTCGAAATTGTACTTCACTATTCCAAGATCGACCTTCGCATATGGAGCCATTTTCGCAGTTATCTTCACATCTCCATTTTCAAATGAAATATAAAACTTCTGCTGATTAAGAGCAGTGGGTGCCATCATCGCCGCAACCACTCCATTTTTGAGCCATGTCGGCATTTCCTCTTCAGGAACATTGCAGAGCTTGCTGACAGGTTTTGACTTATGCTTAATTCCTACTGTCTCACCATACCCTATCGCTATTACACAGACAATCTTCTCGCCCTTATTCGCGTCTGCTTTACATTTTCCTTTACCATAAGTACCACCAACCCAACATGTGTTGAGTCCAATCTCCTGCGCTTTCAAGACAATACGCTGGCCATAGTAACCGCAGCGTTCCTCTAAGTTTTCTATAGACTTGTCGCCCACAAGTGCTATGTAATTCACTGCATTTTTGAACTTACCGTAATGTGCCATGATCGTATTGAAGCAGTCAGGATCATCATAAATAGCCTGAATCTTAAGTCCACTTTCCTTATTTATCTCCGCAACCAGCGCATCTAACGTATTCCTAAGCTCCTGATCGATTGGCAAGTCCTTGAACTGACGAACACTATGTCTCTCCTTAATTAATTTTTTAATATCCATAATGCACCTACTTTCATTCTAACAAAAATCACCTTGTTACTCCGACTTAATTAGTCCGTTTATGTCATTTTGTTACGATACGAAGTAGTTGTCAATAGATGTAATGATTATTCCTCTGCAACAGTATCTTCATACATATAATTGTTATTTTTTCCAATATATGATTCCGGTTCAAAAGGATCATGATCATTGATATGACACTTTCTCATGAATTGAAAACCATTCAATTCATTGTCACTGTCATCTGTGTAAAATGTCACACGATATTCAAAATAAACTATCGTGTCAAAGCCCCTCTTCCTTTCCCACACTTCTATCTTTCCACAACTTGAAGTCATGGTTTCAAGATAGTATAAAGCTTCTTCAATATCTGCATACATTCCAACCGGTATGTATTTATATTTTCCAATATTTCTATTATCCTCACAGCGTTCCCACAAATACATGACTAAGTCATCATTACTACCATCCGCATCTTCTATCCATGTATTTGCAATCCAAAAGTCATTATAAGCATTTCGAAAAGAGTGTTCGTATGTATTCATGAGTACATGTCTCAATTTATCTATATTTTCACCATTAGATTTCCATTCAGTGACTTTTCTTATAAGCTCACAATAAATGTCTTCTTTTTCACAAAGAAACTCGACTATTTCCCTTTTCTTCTTTATGGAAGCATTAGACTTACAGATTAATTTCTTTAAATCATTCTTGTAAAGCTTCTCCTCATCTCTCTCCAATATGAGTTCCATCATCTCACAGAAGGTATCCTTGTAACCTTTTAATACATTTAAATCAACATCGTCTCCATGAAACAATTCAACGTCGTTCTTATTGCTGTGATTTCTTTCAGCCATTACATATGTCTGCCATTCTTCTATCTTTTTTACAGCCTTAATATTTCCATGATTAGAATTATATATTAAACATTTTTTGCCATGTCCAAGAAATAAAAGAATTCCAACAAACACATCAATATCCGTTCCATCCCATGCAAAGAATCCCTCGTCACATTCTTCAGCCATCGCAAATGCAATTAAAGGATTTAAATTGAATTCATACTGTTTACGAATCAACATCTTATATGGCCATTCCCCAACATTCTCTCTTGGCCACTCATCATACTCATCTGCGTCTCTCGTAAATACAATTGTCACATTTTTGTATTCTTTCTCAGACAGATATTTCTGTGTTTCATAATCCCCATAATTGTAATCAGATACGAAAATGTCTGATTTAGCCGAAATGTATTCATCTATTTTCTGAGTTATTACATTATTATTGGTATAAGACATCTGGGCTCCATCACAAAAAACTTTCATACACATCCTCCAAATTTATCAAATATCCTTTTCGTTCATCCTTAAACTCCTATAGTTTACATATATATATCCTCAATTTCAGCTTCTCGGATATCCTTATCATAGAACCAGTACCTTTAGATTGAAAATCCCAGAAAGCAATCAACGCTCCTTTTTCACCTACATACTCAGCCATTTCCTTATTTCTTACAGGTCCTGCAAATTTTCCATATTTTTTCCAATCCGCATTGAATTTTTTTACAGGAATCCCGTTTCCATATCCATACCTTTCTGCCATTGTATCAACACCTATGGCTCCACCAGATACAATTTCAGTTACATCTATCTCATTATCTTGAATCATTCGCTCCAGCTTATCTTTGAATAATTCATAATCATTAAAATCTCTTAACCCTGCTATTATCACCTTCATAGCTAATTCCCTTTCTGACATTAAAAGCGTGTTCCTACATTATTCTCAACTAACATCTACTGTATACGGCTCAATGAGTATTTTTTATCCCATAAAAAAGGAAGAAGTAATTAAATCACTTCTCCTTATCAAGATAGCAGTGGTAATGCTTGCTATAATCAAATCTTATAATAGGCTCCTCCATAAGTTCAAATGCCTTAACAATTTCCAAAACATAAGAATTATCAACATGTGGATTCATGTATATCACAGGTCTGCCTTTACCATTATAATCGACCCTTCCCCTTGGATAGTAATCAAAAAGCTTGTTACATCCTTTAGGTCTTACATATTCCCACAATTTCTCATGATTATAGGTTTTTCCTGATTTAGCAATTCCTTGTGCATATCTCCCATCAAAGGGAAACGCATATAATTTCTGATC
>JAILEL010000029.1 GCA_024687845.1 Eubacterium sp. | reverse complement strand
GAGGCTCGGTGGTGGTATTGGAACAAGAGGACCTGGTGAGAAAAAACTTGAGCAGGATAGACGTGTTATCAGAAATCGTGTGGCACAGCTGAAAAGAGAACTTGATGATGTTGTGGCTCATCGTGAGCTGACACGAAAAGGTCGAGAGATGGGTGAAACACCTGTCTTTGCAATCGTAGGATATACCAACGTGGGCAAGTCCACCTTGTTAAATGCTCTTACGGGAGCTGACATTTTAGCTGAAAACAAGCTTTTTGCAACGTTGGATACGACCACGAGAGTTTATGAATATTCGCGGGAGTCGTCTAATAGTAAGCAGAAGGTTCTTCTGACCGATACTGTTGGATTTATCAGGAAGCTTCCGCATAATCTGATAGATGCATTCCGTAGTACTCTGGAAGAGGTTTGCTATTCGGACTATATAATTCACGTTGTTGATGCATCCAGCGAGGAAAGATTAAGCGAGATGCATGTTGTTTATGAGACGCTGGACATGCTGTTAAAGGGTGGTTCGAAAAAGATCATTACTATCTTTAATAAGATTGATAAGTTAGAAAATCCAGATGATAAGCTGGGATTACTGGACAAGAGAGCTAGTGCTGTTTTACAGATTTCTGCGAAAAAACAGATAGGGCTGGATGAAATAAGTAAAGCTATAGATGGCATTTTGCGAGAAGATAGAGAATATGTTGAGATGCTGATCGACTATAAGGATATGGCTAAGCTTGCGAAAATTAAAGCCAAGGGAGAAGTTATTGAGGAGGAATACCAGGACGGCGGCGTGTTTGTGAAGGCATATATTCCGCGAGAGTTTCATAATTTTGAGTAAGGAAGTACATTTGTAGGATTATGGTTAAAAAAAGCATTTTACAAATATTAAATGGATTCAGAATTGTTGCATTATGGATTTTTGTGGCGCTCCTTGTGGTGAGCATTGTGGAAGCAGTGCGCGAAATGCAGGTAGAAGTTACTGTCGAGGATGCGGTGCTGGGAGACAAGATAAATGAATATGCGAGTATACAAGAGTTTAATTGTGTCTGCAACGGTACAAATATTACCGTGCGTGATACAGAAGGACGAAAGACCGGAGATGCTGTTCAGTTAATTTTCAGAGACGGTCAGTATTATTCGCTGGTAAGTACGATGTTTCCTGACAATGGTGTTAAACTTTGGAATAGAGTGAGCTATCGTTTCACTATGGCGACTGGCGGGAACCTGCTTTTTACATTCATTGCATATATTGTCTTTTTTATCCCTACTTTCAAATCTCGAAAAGAATTCAGGCTGGAATACCCGAAGCTTTTCATTTTCACACATATATTCGGGGCGGTTTCTGTGGTTCTGTTCTATATATATTGCTTTTGGTTTGAATTTCTGAATTTGATTGCATTTGGCGTGATTTTTGGCGTCATTTGGATAGTTAGAGTTATAGTGAAAACAGCAGGAAAATGATCCTGCTGTTTTTTATTCAAAACTTGTACTTGTCAGTTTTCTTATTCGTGGTTTGATCTGGAGATATGCATTGTAAATGGACACATCTTCATCCGGCTTTCGTTCATTTGTTAATATAAAAAAATTTAATTGTGAATTTGCACTATCTGTGAGTTTGATTGTTTTGCCAGTTAGAAGAGTGATGTTCATCCTCGTACGATAATCATAATGAGGTAAGGGCTTTCGGCGATATCTATCAAAATTTTCGATACTAATTGAGGCAATACTATCGTACGTAATAGTTTTCCAACTGTAGAAACGAAAGATCGTAACATTTCCCTCGTTAACTGTTATGTGAGTGCCGAAAATCTGCTCGAGTATAAACAGGAAGATGCATGCAACGCAAATAGTGGCATCGATTTTTATTAGCGGGGAGTGGATGTCAAAATTTAGCAGTATAAGAGAAACAAAAAAGAATAAAATCGTAAATGTTGCAACGATTAAGAAAAAATAAGTTTCATGTTGAATTCTATATTTCATAGTTTTGGCTATCACTTTCATATAAATTAAATATTCTTAGGTATATTAAATTTATCATAATAAAGATTTCGGTTTTATCTCATATCAATTTTTTTTTTATCAAATTAAACCATATATGATAAAATAAGTCAGTAGGGTCAGGTCCCGTTGACTTATTTAGAGTGATAAGGAGGTAGGAATATGGTACTTTCTAAATGTGGGATGAGATGCGATTTATGTTTGGTCTACAGGCCGAACGTTGAAAAAGAGGACAGGCGCGCTGAGATTTGCGCAGTTTTTAAGAAGATATTTGGCGAGTTTGATCATGACCCTAGCACTGTTATTTGCGATGGATGCAACTGTGAAAGGGAAGATGCAATCCTCCTTGAACCTGATTGTGAAGCAAGAAAATGCATCGTGGGGAAGGGTATTAAGAGCTGCGCTTATTGCGACAAGTTTCCATGTGCAATTTTTCCAGCAGAGCCAAGTGATGAAGAGATTAAGCAGAAGATTGATGTTGAGCATCAATGGACCTGGGAAGAAAATGAGCTTATGAAAGCATATCAGTGCAAGAAAAATATAGAAGAAATTAGAAAGAAAATAAGTCAGTAGGGACAGATCTATAAGTCAGTGGGGACAGATCTTGGAGTCAATGGGGTCAGGTCCCGTTGACTTATAGATCTGTCCCTCTTGACTGCATGGTGTAGTTATGGGACAGAGTTTTTGGGAGAATGGGGGTAGAACAGAACCGGATATAGATTCATATTGAGTGATTTGAAATAGTGTGGGAGGTTACGAAACGTAACCAAAGCTATTGATGAAAAGGGTATCTGGGAAGTATAATTAGAGTAGTTAAAAAATTGTTTTGCATCTTGGAATTTGGAGGTGCCTATGAATAATTATAGTAACAATTCGAATGACAATAATAATGGTAAAAAGAAGATGAGTAATGGTGAGATTATTCTTATACTTCTTGCGGCGTTGGGGTTTATCCTGTTGTATTTCGATATGACCGAAGATAAGAATGATAATTATAGTGGATATCG
>JAILEL010000026.1 GCA_024687845.1 Eubacterium sp. | reverse complement strand
TATACTTTTTAAATATACTTACCAGCTCAGCACATTTTGTTCGTCTATCATTGGATAGTTCACCAATAAAAATGGATGCTGACACCTTTTCCTGCAAGCTATTTAACTTATCCGTCAGGACCTTAATTATATTATCATAATCCTTATCGTTAGAAACTGCAAATAGTAAACTCAAAGGAACCCTATGGATATGGGAATCCATTTCCTCATAACGCTGTTCGCATAGTTCACCCAAGGACTCAACAAATCTGATAATAGCATCCTCATTATGAGCACCATCAACCAGAAATCTTCTGTCTTCATCCATGAATTCCATTCGTCCCGGCCAACTAAAGCTCTTAACAGCATTTTTTAGAACCTTTATATCATTCTCATCAAAACTGATGCTACTCTTTGGACTACTCTTTGGACTACTCTTTGAACTCTTCTCAATCTTATCTTCAAGAGCCGCAAATGTAAGTGCTGCAGTTAAAAAGTTATCTTTCTGATATTTAGCAGTAAATGAGGTAATAAGATTAAATATATCTGCTCCCACCTGCTCTTCAAGTAAATTAGAATAATCACTAACCTTATAGCGAGGACTGCACTGCTCCTCCGCCTTTTTCTCTATCACCACATCCGCTTCTATCTCTCCAGTATTATAAACTACTGGAATACCCTTCTTAATAATACCTGCCTTTTCTCCAGCTATTTTAGGAATAGTATCACCAAGATATTGCATATGATCTAAACCAATAGAGGTTATAACACTCACCTCAGGAGTTACTATATTAGTAGCATCCAGCCTTCCGCCCAAACCTGTTTCAAGTACAATATAATCACATTTCTGCTCCTGAAAGTAAAGCGCCGCCATGATGAATAAGAATTCAAAAAAAGCAGGATGCTGAATCAAGTCTTCTTCTACCATTTCTGTAACCACAGACTTGACTCTAGCATAGATATCCACCAAAGCGTCATCAGAAATCTCATTTCCATCTATAGAAATTCTTTCGTTAATCCTAATCAAATGAGGTGATGTAAAAAGTCCGGTTTTATAGCCGCTACTTTGTAGCATAAGCGAAGTAAACTTTGCAACAGAACCTTTACCATTTGTACCTGCAATATGTATTATCTTTGGCCCTTCACTTTTAGAGGTAATGTTCCCCCCTGCTCTTTCACTTGCACAAAATTCGCCTTTATAGTACTTCAAAATCCCAAGTCTATTAAGCACTTTCTCCGTATTTGTTAATTCAGTTTTTTGAGTGAATTTGGGAATATCCAAAAGAGCCTTTTCCACCTCCAGATATTCATTCAATCCATTCTCCATAATAAGCCTCCAGCCATTTGATAGAACAATCCAAAGGCTCGAAACACCCTTAACGGACATCTCGAGCCAATAATTATTTATATTAGTTACAGGTTTCAAATAATAGTTAAATTATAGTTTCTCTGCCTTCTCAGTAGCCATTACATAAGTAAATACTAAAAGTATCAGATTAATCAAAAGTGGTGTCACCACACTTCCATATTCATTAGAACTATCATATACAAATGTAAGCATATAGGTTGGCAAATACTTACCAAAATCAAAATACCTAAGTATATCCGGTGCAACCAGAACTGTACCTATTACCGATATAGCAGCTGCCACACCACTCTTAAACCAAGCAGAGAAAAGAAGAATATATGCTATGATAAAAAACATATTTAGTCCCTGTATCATAGCACAGAACATGGCATTTCCAAAAGACATATTTCTTTCCATAAATGAACCTGCCATAACAAAGTACATTAAATATCCTGTAAATACTGCAGCTCCTGAAACACATCCATATACCAGACATTTTCCAACTATGATATCTCTACATTTGTAGCCCTGTTCTCTCGGTAAAATCCATTTTCCATCTCTCTTCTCATGAGGAAGAATACCATTACATACAAGAATAACTATTAAAGAGTAGAATACACCAATATAATAGGAATAAACCCCAAGGCTTTCTCTAACCAATCTTGGATATAGTTCTCCCATCATTATTTCAAGAGAACTAATATCAATACCTGGAAGTTCAGATGTAAGGGCATCTGGAATATCAGTAAAAATAAATGTAAATGCCATGATCATTACAGCTATACCTAAGGAAAGTGCAAAAAACAGGAT
>JAILEL010000446.1 GCA_024687845.1 Eubacterium sp. | reverse complement strand
TTTGAGCGGGAAATCAAGTAAAATATGTTGCTGCGATACAATATTTTGTACTCGCAATCCCAGTAAACTCAACGGGTTGCGGCTGTAACCATCAAGAATTTATACCTACTCCTTGGTATAATTTCACGGGAGCGCAGGTTTTCAGTTACATTTCCTACAGTTGCAACATAATACCCTCTCGCCCAAAATACTTTGTTCCACTTATTCTGCAGTTCAGGATGCCTATCAAATATCATTAGTGCACTCTTTCCCTTCAGATATCCCATGAAACGCGACTCGCTCATCTTAAGCGATATACAAACACACAGATGAATATGATCCACGCACACAGTGCCATCAACTATTTCTACATCTTTGTACTTGCACAGCAACTTTAACATCTCTCTTACATCGGCCCGTACCTGTCCATACAGTTTTTTCTTCCTGTACTTCGGAATGAAAACTATGTGATACTGGCATTTCCATGCAGTGTGTGATAACCTTTTCTTGTCCAATTGAACCGCCTCCTATCTTTGTGAATGGTTTGCGACACCATTCCCATAATACGATAGGAGGCTTTATATTGCCACCCTCTTCGCTTCCGCTTACTCTATTCTCCCCAGCATAGCTGGGGGATTAGGGTTTTCATTTAGGTAATATAGGCTGTTTTATCGCCTCTTGTATTCGTTCATAATACTTAAAAATCCTTTGAGGAACTCTGGTATTCTCTTCTTCTGGTAATGACGCATAAGAGTTAATCTTGCATAAATACTTTGAAAACTCGTCAAATGATATTTTGTATTCATCCATCACCAAATAATCACACTGACCACCCCATAAACCCTTTTCACACTTTTCAAGATAAGAATCTAATGCTGTATAGTTAAAATCTTTTACGTGCATAACCTTGACAAGATTTTGATCAGCCTCACGGTCAGAATAGTTAATTAGCAACAAATATGCCTTTAATCTCTGCGCTGTTTGCCATAGGGAATAAAACTTTTTCCAATTATAAGGATAATACCTTGGATTAGAAGTATGTGGTGTCACCTTTTTACTATCGCACTTCAAATACTCGAATAAATAATAATGACCTTGTACATAATAAACTGAGTCATGGTCAAATCCGTGTGTTTCATTACCAGCCAACGATTTTTGAATGAATAACTTGGCTGAGTCATCTCCTTTACCTATAACTTTGCTTTCGGGCATCTCTGAACCTCCTACTATTCTATTCATTTTTTATACCAGCATCAATCTCGTGAAGATAATCACATAGTTTCCTATCAAGTCGCCCCTGCTTCCGAATCATATAAGTCCCCAACTTTTTAATCGTTTCAAGGTTTATTTCTTCTTCATATTCTTTTTTAGTACCATATATTTATGATTATGTTCATAATCCCCAACTGTCGCATATTTATTTTGGGATACTATATCGTCATCGGCGTTATCATTAACGATTATACATTTGTACATTATTTCTTTTTGTGGAATACCCACATATATATACACCTCATCGCCTTCTTTCATCATCCTGTTCCCTTTTTTCCCACACAACTCCGTCTGTTTCGCAATATCTTTTGGCCACGTCAAAGACCTTAATATTGCACGGTATCACCCAACTATTCATTCTCTTACCTCCATTTCTTTTAGTTCATTTTTCAGTTTTTTTAACTCCTCATTTAGTACCACCTGTTTATTAAACTGTTTTTCCTTGCGAACCTTTGTTTGCAAAGCTTCTATTTTCTTTTTTAATTCCTTACGTCTATTATCCCGTTCAACAGCTTCTTTCAACGACTCCCGCTTTTCTGACTGTAAAGAATCCCCGGCTATTTGCCTTACAAAGTTTTCATATACCTTATCAATATTGAGGCCTTCTATCTTCAACGATAGTTCCGCATCATCAACCCAGTCCGTATGATAATAGGTTCCAACTTTAAAAGCATTATTCCCGGATGCTGCCGCTTCTTTATACACAGCCCATGCCTGATACTTTCCATCACATTCCAACAAAAACACAATATGATACGGTACCTCTTTGTCTATCTGTCGAAGCACCGATTCATCAAGTTTCTGTTCTGCGAGCTTGATTTCAAATATCTCTATTTCCACTACAG
>JAILEL010000427.1 GCA_024687845.1 Eubacterium sp. | reverse complement strand
CATGGGATGCTTTTGGCTGCAGTAGTAGCAGTCTGTCGTGACTACTCCCCCTGAACTCCCGCCGCTCACCTGAGCCAGTTCATCTTCTGTCAGTTTCTTCTTCTCGTCCATTTCATTTCTCCTATTATTCTCAACTAAAATCATCTTTAACCGCTAAACAACTTCTTTCGCCAGAGCGAAAATCTCCTCCGATGTTTAATCTTCATACCTCATATCATCTTACCTCCCTTGAAAATGTATTATGAGTTATGCTCATATAAATCCTCGGATCTAACATATCCGGATTCACCGCTTTCAAGTCTGACTCTTGAACTACTCTGAGCGCCTTTTATAAAACATACCTGGGTTTTATAATCAAGATGCTTTAATACAGTAATTAAACTGGGATCAAAACAAAAATCCGTTCCATTTTGATTAATAACTACTCTATCAGGTTTCCATTATACACCGCCGTCACCACCACTTACATCACGAAGGGTTTCTTCATTCAGTTTTTTATCATCTATCTTATCAGCCTTTTCGTTCATATCACATACCTCCGCAGTACTTCAATCCGTTCTATAACTATATACGGATTAACCGCAAAAACGCGACAAGGAACTCCTCCCTTGCAAATAATCCATACTTTTCACGCAAACCGCCCTACAATCCGCACCACCGGCATCAAGTAGCTTTCCCCGAACAGATTCAGATGGTTCAGCCAATGGTACAGGTTATAAATCTCTCTCCTGTCCTCAAACCCCTCTTCCTTAGGGATCCTTTCATAATATCCTTCATAAAAATCCCTTGGCATAGGGTTAAACATATAGGTCATGGCAATATCTGCTTCAGAATGCCCCACATAGACAGCCGGATCTATAAGCACGCCCATACCCTCTCCGTCGATCAAATGATTCCCGCCCCACATATCTCCGTGAAGCAGCGATGGATGCTCCGGCTCCCCCAAAAATGAATCCAGCCTCTCCATCAGCGAAATTGAATCTTTTATTGTCTGTACGTCAAGATACTTCTGGGCCATCTTAAACTGAGGCTCCAACCTGCATTCCCTGAAAAAATCTATCCAGCTATCCTTAGGTCTGTTAATCTGCCTGGTCGCTCCGATATAATTATCATGCAGAAATCCATACCGTCCACCTTCCACAAACTCAGATGTATCAGCCAGATGCATCTCGGCATAACTTCGCCCGAAGCGGGTCCATGTATCTCTGCCGGGCCTGCCGCCTTCAATAAGTTCCATCATCAAAAATGAAACCCCAAGTTCCGGGTCTCTTCCCATGGCATACAGCTTCGGGGTCTTAACCGCACCGGTCCGGGCTATGGCTTCAATCCCCTCTGCTTCCGCCTCAAAAAAAGAATAATTAGCCATACTGTTCATTTTCAAAAAAACAGTATGACCATTGGAAAGCCGCAAGGTCTTTGCGGAATTTATATCACTGCTTATGATCCCGGAACTGTTCTCAATCCGGACGTCATGGCCGAAACATCCTTTAAGGGCGTCTGCAACCGATCCATACCTCTTCATAAATCCCTCTGTCAAAAGTATTCTCCGCACTGGTTATCATGACATCCATGCCAATGTATTCCTCCGGATATCTCATCCATTTCTTCCGCAGTCAGCTCATATCCCATCTCCTTGGCCAGGGCAAAAACCTCCTCCGGTGTCTTACAAGCCTTAGCTCTCTCCTGCTACTCCTTCGTTAAATCTTCAAACTTCATAATCTCCTACCTCCACTGCTCTAATGTTTTCATCACTTTAAACGTTAAAAATTTTCATCCTTAGTGACGGCGCTCCCAGGAGTGCCATCCAACGACAACCGGTTCGAAGCCTCGCCGGCAGGCTAACTGCCAACTCGTTATCCTTATTCCTCTTCAGTTACTCTTCATTTTATCACACCGCTCCGTATAAACCAACTATTGAACATTATCATAAAAAAGACCACAAAGGAGTTTTTCTCATAGATGAATTCTTTTATAAGACTATCACAGTGCCGGAAATCGAGCCTCTATTGAAATACCATTCTTCGACGAAGCCTTACGGAACTATCTCGAATAATAATGAGCATAATCAAAATACTGCAAACCATATTCTGGGACTTGGTGCTGATATAAATGAAGAACAAAAGCAATGCGAATTAAGGAAGGCCGGTGGTACAAATATCACTGATAGTGTATTGCATCAAAAAAAAGAGGAGTCTTTCACTTCTCAAAACGAGAAATACGACGGATTAAATATTACCAGTAAAAAACAGCAAACGGAAGCTATTTGTCCAAGGTGTAACACTCGGATTCCGGAAAAAAGTAGTTTTTGTTATAAATGTGGTTTCAAAATAATCGAATAATGGGGTGAATATATGGCATTAATATACTGTCCTGACTGTGGGAAGCAGGTAAGTGATTTGGCAAACGCGTGTCCAAATTGTGGATATCCTGTAAGATCAATGATTCAACAGTTAATCAATGATGATGAATCGGCTAAGGGAGTCTCTGAAACACCTAATGCTTATGACGAGGTTAAAGAATCATTTGGTGAATCATTTTCATCTCAAACGAATGCTAATACGATTGAATATCGGAGTACAATCGAAACAGGTATCCCCAAAGAATCATCCAGTTTTTTTCTTAGTAGGAAAGCAAAAATAGGAATAATCGTAGGTGTTGCAGTATTATCTATTGTTGCTGCAATTATTATTGTAATTAACATTATGAATAGAGGTGAGAATGCCCCATCTGCGGTGAAAACCACAACAGAATCAGAAACCATTTTCTTTTCACCAACAGCGCATGAAAACGAATTGGCTTATCTTGACATTGAAACCATTTATCCGGAAATAGGTATTTTCCAAAACGATGGTGATCCCATATGTAAATGGTTTGTTTGCAAATGCAGGACAACCCAAAAAAGTGAAGCATATGTGCGTATTTCTTCTGAGGTATATAGAACTGTT
>JAILEL010000335.1 GCA_024687845.1 Eubacterium sp. | reverse complement strand
GGAGTTCCCTGTCTGAATCTTTTTACATAATCATTTGTACACTTCTTATATCTGTCAAATGTATCTTCAGCCTTCATCACATCTCCATATACCTTCCAGCAGCCGATACATTTTGAACATTCACCTTTATATTTTATGAATCCCTTCACATCCTCAACCGGATATCCTAAGAATAAGCCTATTTCATGAGGAAAATCCTTGCTTGACTCAATCAGATCAAGTTTATTCCTCAGACACCTTATGCATCCATTAATATCGTTAACATCATACCCCAGTCCTTTAAGCAGGAAGGCGGTATCTTTATCACAGAGGTCTCTTTTCAGGAAGGATGGTCGGAATATATAAATAAGAGCCCTGTGATTAAGATACCTTATAGGCAAAGCCTTAATCCCCTTTTTAACAAAAATACTATTAACCCTTCTAAGATCCTTCACCAGTTGTTTATAATCGGAATATTCACAAGAAAACAGATTACCCGTCTTAATCCCCGCAAGGGTAGGCGAGCAAAATTCTATAATCATCTCATCTGACATAACGTGCGCCCTTTGATTAGTTTTATTTAACCCTTGTTAGTTATATCACACTTTATGTTTTTATTCAAGTCATTTTTATTATATTAGGGCTACTATCTTAAAGAAATGTTATAGCGAACAATTTAAAAGGGCTATAGGTTTCTTACCCATAGCCCTTTTCTCCATTACTCTTTTCATACCTCTGTCACAGAGCATCTTTATATTTCTGACAGTTTTATAAAATATGCCAGCTCCGGTGACATAGCAAACCGCCTGTCATCATATGCTATGACAACATTACCACCTTCATTTTTTGAGATAACCCTGAGTATTTTGCCAGTTTCATATCTCATCAGGCTCCTAATCTCTTCAGCCTGGCCAAACATCCAAAGAATCTGGTAACTCACGCCTTCTTTTGCATCATTTAAACTGATCATACGAACACCCCCTCGTAAAACGATCAATAGCTTCCCCATTTAAAGGAATTATCTCTTATAGGGTGTGTTATAGTCAATCATAAATATAGTTTGACGTTACAAACGATTACTCTCTATTCTTCAGTACCTCTGCCGGTGTAAACTTGTTAAGTCGTTGTACAAGTATTTTATTGATTATAAGATACAGAAGTATGATTACTATATATGTAACAATATAGAAGATGATTGGAGTATCTATATTAAGACCACATGCAACATTTGATATCATGAATGGAAACAATTTATTCATTATAACCTTAGAAAGTGGCAGGCAGATAAGTGCTCCAAGAGCTATAATGTAGAAGTTTCCATCTAAGTAGAGCTTTCTGATTTCCTTTCTCTTATATCCAAATACTTTAATAAGCGAAATGTTATATGCACTCCTGTCTATCATTACCTTCATCATTAGATACATAACTACACAGAATATAACCGCTGAAGCACCAGAAAGTGTATATATCATAGGCATCATCAGACTTGTAAAAACGGATGACCCCTTCACTATATCCTCCCTCGAAGTCGTTGTATAAACACGTCCAGGATCGATACTCAGCTTTTTATCAGTAAAAAGTACATTATAATAGTCATCTGCCTCGCCCATCATATCCCGCATTACATCAATATCCATAAAGATATAATAAGCAGTTGAATACTCTGTTATATCCTTTACTGAAAATGCATATTTAAGATCCTTATCATCGTCTGTTACTACAAACTCTTCTCCAACCTTTAATCCGAACTTTTCTGCAAATGAAGACGATATGACTACATCCACCTTGCTGTCGCCTGTTTCTACATTAAAATAAGGATTGTCATCATCTATACCAAGTATTGTTACATCAAAATTATAACCCATGGTATTTTTTTTGCAGGAATATGCAAAGGCAGGCTCAGCATCCTCAGGAGCTTCTTCCTCAGGATATTTAAGAGTATACATGTACTCAAACTTTGTATCTTTAGAATAGTCCTTTGCGATATTGGTACAGAGAATATAACAGTTTACTCCTATCATAAATACCAGCAGCGACAGAAACATGCCTAAAACCACCGCAAGTGTAGAACGCATTTCACGAAGCATCTGCCTTATCCTGAAAGCTGAAACAAAGTTCATTCCTTTAAGATTTACCTTCTTTATTCCCGCCTGCTTTACTTCATTTCTGATAAGCGAAAGTGCTGTTCTGTTCAGCTTGGAGCTGATAACAAGAACATTTACCACTACTGCCACTATCGGTGGAACTGCCACTGAATATACCCAGAGATATAATGGAATATGGAAGTCAAATCTCGGTATTGAAAAATAGCTGTAAGAGCTTTCCGCAATCATTGGAGCCATAATACCAGTTGCAGCAGCAAGAGCCCCTATAAGTCCTGCAAGAAATGTAACAACAATAGGGAGAGTAACATAATGAACCAGCAGATCATTTTTAGTTACACCCATTGAATAAAGTGTACCTATAATACTGCTTTCGCTTTCAATACTATGTACGACAAATACAGAGATTACATACGCCAGAAGGATAAATATAACTACTCCTGCAATGATACCCACCTCAATATCAACAACCTTGTCGTTTTTTGTAGCGAATATTCTTGGATTATCATCCCTTTTTAGAAACATTGTAAGATTCGAAAGTTCAAAATCAAACTCTTCTAAGGCGTCATCAACTGCATCATCCAGATCACCTACGCCATCTGACATTTCATCAACTCCATCAAAGAGTTCGTCAACTCCGTCAGTGTAGTCCTTAAGTCCATCCTTATATTCCTTCAGATCTGATAACTGCTCCTTCGCATCCTTAAGTGCAAGTCTCACGAAGGCACTCTCACTATCAGCGATAAGCCTGTCTAATTCTCTTTCGAAGTTTCCTTCAGTAAGCTCGACATCAAATCCACTATTTTGCAGAGATTTGTTAGTCTCCTTGAGATAAGAATCAAATATCTCTCCCGTCGCGTCATTTATATCTTCATTGTTTTCAGCCAGCTCCTCCAGTCCATCTCTCACATCATCTGTTGCATCCCGGAGTTCTTTAACAGCATCACGCAGTTCTTCCTCAATTCCACCAGTTCTGTCCCAGTACTCCTGGAAAAGTTCATCATCCACCTGAGAAGAATCTATCTTGAGATCATTCAGATATTTTTTTAAATCAGCGTCTGTCTTGCCACTGCCAAGCTTATAAGCATATAGGTAGTCTTCTGATTTCTGCGCTTTTCCACTTTTTTCAAATTCTTCATATGCTTCATCAGTAAGAAAAACTGGACCAAATGTGAGTGAATTACAGGATGTATCAGAAAGCTCCTTCTGTGGTCCATCATAGTCAGACACAACTCCTATACCTGATACCTTGTATGTTGTTCCGGCAATATTAAAGCTGTCACCCACTTCAAGTCCATGCTCTTCGGCATACCTTTTTTCAATCACAATATCATACTTGTCAGAAGGCTCCTGTCCAAAAATATAATGAACCTTATCAATCCTTTCCCTTATTTTGAACATTCTTACAGTACTCTTATCGCCGTCCTCCAGTACATAATCATAGAAGAAGTGTTCTTCAATATCTATTCCCATATCTGCGATTTCATCTTTATCCTTTGTTGAAAGAGGAACGAAAACATCGAATTCTCCATCTTCAAGGTTAGTTTCTTCTGCAATATCCTCTGTACCTTTAGTCAAGGTTTCTGCAGAACCAACTATCGTTACAACAAGAAATATTCCCATTGCAATCATAAGACCAAGTGCAAAATATCTTAAAAAATTCTTCTTAAGATCTCTTAATACTCGTTTTCTTAGTACCTTCTGCATTTTACAGATCCTCCAATTCTGCTGCCGGAATCTTAATTTCATTCATATAATTCTTAGATACCTCTCCATCCTTGATATAAATGACATGATCTACCATATTCTTGATGGAGTTGTTATGTGTTACGATCAGCATTGTCGTTCCATATTTTCTATTGATTTCTTCCATCAAAATGAGAATATCCCTGGAAGTTTTGGAATCGAGCGCCCCCGTAGGTTCATCACAAAGGAGCAGCTTGGGATTCTTGATAAGCGCTCTTGCTATTGCACATCTCTGCTGCTGACCTCCAGATAGCTGTGATGGAAATTTATTCTGATGCTCAGTCAGTCCCAAAACATCAAGCAGTTCATCCATATTAAGAGCGTTCTTTGTCAGGTATTCGCAAACCTGTATATTTTCTCTTATTGTAAGATTAGGTATAAGATTATAGAACTGAAAGATAAAGCCAAGATTATCTCTTCTATAATCTGAAAGCTTTTCACCTTTAAGTCCGACTATCTCATTTCCATCTATTTTTATTGAACCCGAATCAACCTCATCAAGTCCACCGATACAGTTGAGAAGAGTTGATTTTCCAGAACCTGAGGTTCCCTGGATAACGCACAACTCTCCTTTTTCGACCTCAACCGAAACCCCTTTAAGTACTTGCACATAGCTTCCGCCTTCACCGTAGCTTTTCTTAATATTTGAGACTTCTACAAACATTTTTCTTCCTCCATATTGGCACGTGTGATATGCATATATGTTCACATATCGCCGTTATGTAAATATTATTTTTATAGGTCCGGATAAAATCCAGACCTTAGATTTATTGTTATTCACGATTAACATAGTTTTATTTATATCCATTTATGACTCCATACCAGCCACCTATCATATATGCCATCATATTCTTAAGCTGTTTCTCACCTTCTTCAACATTTTTGCAATGTGTTACTATATGAATAAATATATCTATCTGATCATGAGACATCCAATGAATAATAAACTTGTCTTCCTCAGTGAGTTCCTTCTTAGACTTGTAGCCTTTCATTACAATATACATCAATGTATAATGCCCCTCAACCTTATCAACTATATCGTCAACCACTGTTTCATAAGCAGACCCCTGTGATTTTGTAAGAAGAAGGTCAAATGCTTCTTTTTCCTTGAAGAGATATCGAACCGCCAGGCGGGCTATCTCCATATCATCCTCAAAGCCTTGTGCAGCAGTCATTTCTGCTACGCTTATATTTGTACCTGTAGATTCCTTAATCAGCTCTTCTGTCACTGCTATTTCTTCTATAAAATGTTCATCTAATAGTTTTTCCAGTTGTGCAAGAGGACCACTTACCAGACTTCCAAACAGATCTTCCTTATCCTTGAAGAAAAAATACAACGCCCCCGTAGTAACTCCTGCTTCCTTGCAAATATTTCTGAGGGACGCCTTCATATAACCCTTCTCAGAAAATTCCTTCATGGCACATTCAAGAAGCTTCTTTTTTGTTTCTTTCTCATTTTCCATTTATTTCACCCGTAATCCCTTTGAAAACTGCTAACGAATTTTCTTAGGTATACCATAGACCTTCTCAAGATGTAAATTAAATAACACCGTTATGTGATATGACAGAATTATATACATAACAGTGTTATCTTGTCAATATTTTTTTTCAACTGTGTTACTATTCAGGGGGTTCTTATATTTTTCTTACAGACGTAACCTTATAGCCCATGCCATTTATCAGCTCTTCCAATTCACTATCTGCTATTTCTCTTCCAAGCTTTACTATCGCCTGCTTCTTCTCGCCATTAACCTTTGCATTTACCCCTTCAATGCTATTTAATGCATTCTGCACTCTTCGGTGGCAGTTCTCACATCTCATTCCATCTATCTCAACCACCTTAGTTTCAATAACCTTCTCTAGCTTCGCAGGTTTTACCAGCTTTTCCTTTCCAGACCCACCACAGCATCCACCTTCTCCTCTAAAATGAGGAATAGAGTTCTTAATAGCAAAGAAAAGTATAACAACTAGAATTATAAATATTATTATTGTTGAAATCGTACCACTCAATTTTTATTCTCCTTTATCCCAAAGCAACGTCAAGCGCCATCATCAAAGTAAAGCCCACGGAAAACATTACAACACCTATATTAGAATGCTCTCCTTCTGACATTTCCGGTATCAGCTCTTCTACAACAACATAAAGCATTGCCCCCGCTGCAAAGCTTAGCAGATATGGCATTGCGGGTACAACAAGTCCAACCGCAAGTATTGTTAAAAGTCCAAATATTGGCTCTACTGCACCTGATAAAACTCCATATACAAAAGCCTTCTTCTTACTTTTTCCTTCAGCGGCAAGCGGCATTGAAATGATAGCTCCCTCTGGGAAGTTCTGTATTGCAATTCCCAATGAAAGCGCAAATGCTGCTCCTGCTGATATATTTGATTCTCCTGATTTGAAAGCCGCATATACCACTCCAACTGCCATTCCCTCTGGAATGTTATGTAGTGTCACCGCCAGAACCATCATAGTAGTTCTGGCCAGCTTGCTTTTTAGTCCTTCCGCTTTATCCGTATTCATATGCAGATGAGGTATAACTGAATCGAGCAAAAGCAGGAAAAGAATCCCCGCCCAGAATCCTATAAATGCTGGAGCAAATGCAAGCCTTCCCAGGTTTTCTGTCTGATCCATCGCCGGAACCAGAAGACTCCAAATTGAAGCAGCCACCATTACACCGGAAGCAAACCCGGTAAGCGCACGCTCTATCTGCCTATTCATTTTATTCTTCATAAGAAAAACACAGGCAGAACCGAGTGTTGTTCCTACGAATGGAACCATAAGTCCTATTAGAATACTCTGATTCATTTCGACTCCTATTCATTATGATATTTATACTCTTTAATATATGTTAAGGTCATCTAACTTCATTACATAAAATATACCACCTGACTTTAATTGTCAAGTGGTATGTTATTTAATAATTCTGACAGTGGTATGTTATTTTTCAGTCCTGCTAATGCATCACAAATGTAATCTGAAAAAATGTTCGAATCATCAGTAACATATTTCTGATTATTTGCAACTGATTTATCTATCTCAGCAGGCAGGATAGCAGCATTAGCTGCATTTAGCATCGGAATGTCCGGTATACTGTCACCAGCAGCAACTGACCAGTTTATACCCATCCGTTCTGAAAATCTCCTGATTGCACTTCCCTTGTTAATGGACGCCGGAATGCAGTAAACCTTGTGTTTGTCGAAATAAACATTCAGTTTTGTAAGATCTACCTGCTTTGCTATTTTATCTGCATCTTCAGGTGGCGTTTCTGTTTTGACATAAACCATCAAGTCTTTAATGGAGTGAACAGACTTAGATTGATACATTCGATGCATCAGCTCATCTGCCTTCTCAAGGCTACTCAGCTCATCGCCTGCCAACTGCCTGGTTTCTTCAAACCATTCCTGATCAATCTCATTATTGACTAATAGAAGTCCTCCGTTACAAACCAATGCATACTCACACCCAAACCTTGAAAAGGTATCTGCGAGACGACTGTACTGTTCAACAGTTCTCGTTGTAGTAGGAATGAGAAATATATCCTCTGATTGAAGCAGAAAATCATATGTTTTCTTAGTCATGTAGCTTTGGATGTGGTCGTGTAAATATTCTACCACAACACGTTCGCCTGGTAATGTATGTCTATGAGAATAAACTAGTGTACTATCCAGGTCAGAAAAAAAGTAAATCAAGAAAATACCTCCGATAAGAATATTTTACAAAGCGATTGGTGTCTCAACATGAGTAACACATCGTTCAAGCATATTATTTTCCCAGCTTTTATTTATTCCCAGCAGCTTATTCACAGCTATATTAGGGATATTAACACCACTGGCTGCACAGGCCATCTGTACTCCTCCAGACATCCTTGTATTTACTTCCAGCATATAAGGAATTCCATCCTTGTATTTGAGCTGAATATTACAAGGCTGCTCAAGTGGAATCTTTTCAAAGAACAGCTTACAGGTTGACATGATTTCCTCGTCGTAGCAGATTTTCTCAATTCTCGAATAATCTTTAACTCTTGGAATCGCAATTAAACCATCATTTGTCATTAAGCAGTCCACACTTATTTCAGAATCTGGAAGATATGGCATAACCATCATAGGGGTAAATGTCTCTCTTTCTGAGAGTGCATTTATCACATCTTCCAGAGTCATTCTGGTTGAAGATTTATAAAACAGAGAATTATATCCCCTGCGGGTGTTATCTATAAGCCTATAGCTTGTTCCACCCTCATCCCTGACGAACTTGAAGCAGACCATATTATCTTTTTCAACAAGTTTATAATATGCTTCCTTAAACTGTTCAACAGTTGTTACCAGATAGTATTCAGGAACCCTTCCGATGCCTTCAGCAAGGAACTTCTCATACGCCTGTTCCTTATGGTTTAGCATATTTACATATTTATAATCATCCACCATCACTTTGATTCCAAGCTGAGTGAACTTGTCCTTATTCTTACTGATTGCAATCATTTCTCTACGAGGCATAAATATATCAACAGCATGCTCTTTACAGAAATCTAGACAAAAATCAACATACTCATCATCCCTAAGAACAGGTTCCTGATACCATTCATCACAAGCCATCTTTATTGGAGATTCCTTATTCTCATTACTGCCTATAATCTGAAATTCCTTGTCATCCTCACGAATCAAATTGATTATATTATAAGCTGTACTAAACCAGTGATTTAACCAAATGCGTGTCATAAAGCAGTTCCTCCACACTTAAATGTATCCTATTCATCTATAGTCGTCATATTCATCCTATTCGTCCTGAAATCCATAAATTTCACCTAAAGTAGCAATGCGCTTTGCCCATTTAGCATGACATTTAACTTCATTCATTCGAGAACCATCAAAGCTCTTACCCACTCCAAATGACTGGGAATCCCATCCTAAAATATTGATTGCATCATTGTAATCAGCCTTTTTCACCTTAAGGCTTTCATATATTATCGGCAGCTGACTTGGGTGAATAGCTGTTTTTCCTATAAAGCCATTCAGGCGGTCGAGTTCAAGTTCCTGTCTGAGCCCATCTGCCCATGGATCAGCTTCATTAGTACCAAAGTACTCCCATACCGGTCCAGAAACAACATAATCTGATGCGAAAACATTTATGATATCTATAAGAATGTCTCTAATTACTCCAATCTGATAAATGTTCTGATCTGTACCACGGCGAAGTCCATACAGATTACTAAAGTCATTTCCACCTACTCTGACATTCAAAACATAGTCATGAATCTCATCAATGCTTTCCTTAATCTTAAGAAGTGTATCTGTACGATTCTGAATATCAGCTGTTATTTTACTCTCGAGTATCGGCATTATGTATATAGGATCATTACGATTCTCATTAATGTTCAGAATAATATTCTTGTATGTCTCACAATTAGAAAGGTCAAACTTAGGAAGAATATAACCCGTAATCATGTCGCTATACGAGCCTATAAGCTTATGTATATGCTCCATATGCTCCGGAGTACGAACTCGAATAAAAATAAGTGGTAATTTATCCTCAGTCAGTTCTCCCTCTTTGACAGTTTTCAATGTGTTGCACAAAGTTTGTTCAGCTTCTCCAAGCGCCTCATCACGAATAGAATCCTCTAAGCATATTGCAACCGAAGTCAGGCAGGAAATTGTATTATTATTTATTTTACTTGCAAGTCCTTCATTTACAGCGGGACTATACAGAAGACCGCCTACCATATATTGAAGTTTAGAACGTTCAGCTTTTATCATTATTATTCTCCTAAATGTTTTTTATTTTACAAAGAAAACTGAGGCTTATGCAGACGATCATCCTAATCGGTAATCACTCTACATTTACCCCATAGCTTTCACATAATTTTCTAAGTCCACTGTTATAGCCAGCTCCGATAAAATTAATCTTCCATTCACCTTTATATCGATATATCTCAGTAGCAACAACAGTTTTTTCCGCAAAAAGATCAGTCAATTCAAAATTATAGGTTTCTACATCCCCTAAAAATACTCGAACCATAGGATGTTTAACCTTTGAAAAAATCTGACTGGGATTATCACCGTAAATGGAATAGCAAACAGCGATTTTACTTACTCTGCTCTCCATCTTTCCCAGATCAATAGTGGCCAGCTGTTTTGAATCCACAACGCTGGTTTTTATAGATTTATCAGCAGCTTCAGCATTTCCGAAAAAGATTAGGTCCTCATCCCTTGATACTTTTCCATCTTCACCTAATAAGAAGCAATAACTATCAATATCCATTTCTGAAGCTGATTGATAATCAAATACAATTTTTAACAATGAAGTGCCCGAATCCTTTAAGGATATACGTTGTCCTTTCTTAATGGACTGAGCATTCACAGTGGAAGTCTGTGGAGCAATTATATCCGCTGGTGATTCCATTTGTACCGGTAGAGATACCGGCGGAACATTTGATACCGGAATTGCCTCATTATGAAACTGTGCATCCTGCATAGCTTTTCCAGTAACATATATTCTTCTTGTTACTAAAGTCTTTATAAACACTTCACCATATATTATAGTATTATTTCTTAATTCATCAGTTGTAAATGAAAGCGCGTTCTGACCAGGCACCAGCTGCTCCGGAAAAATGCGAAGACCTTTTACTCCACATTCAATAACTGCATTTGCAGAGGACTGTAGATTTACAGAAAATGTGTTTTCCTTATCCGCTGCAAAGTCTCCCAATGCAATAATTCCTGGAAGCTCCCAGTGTTCTTCCTCCTGAGCAATTCCAATTACATCACCACGAACTTCAACATTTTCAAGCTTTGTATACGGATCATTAGTTTTTATAGCTATAAAAGAGTCTCTGCTTACCTGCTCTCCTATTACTTCAATACGCAAATTCTTAATTGTTACATTACTTGAAGACACGATTAACACAGGCCCTGAGTTAGCCCATAGTGTTGAATGACAACCGTCAATAACACATGGGCGATTCACTACGAGGGGCCCGTTATATTCTCCTGGCGCTAAAACAAAACTATCACCAACTGTTGAATTGTATAAGTTTTGAATAGATTCCATAACAAACTCTTTAAAATAATTATTTATATAATACCTTTACCTCTTGCTGCCTGTAGCCATGATGGGAATTCATTTAACAAACGGCTATAAAGGTCTGAATCACTGACACTCTTAAAATCATCCAACGCAAAGAAATCTGCATTATCGACATAGCGTCCACCCATATCATCCAATCTCTCTAAAACTCCATAACCGCTGCCACCTACTCCAACAAACTGCCAGAAGATAGGATATTTGGAAGCCTCCTTCATCAAATGACTAATTGATGATTCTGATCCAACTCCTCCATCAGTAATAAATACAACATATGATGGAACATTACTCTTCTTGAATTCTTTTATTACTTCTTTCATTACAACTGGTTCATTATTTCCGTATCCAAGATCCTTCATCAAAGTCTTCCAGTCAGCTGGTACTGCAGTTTGATAATTGTGCATATTAACTGATGGCATTCTTTTACAACGTGATCCATAATACCAGAAATCTAATTCACCGTCATCATCGAATTGAACTGCAAGTGGAAGGGTTCTATTTACAATATCCTGAACTGTACCATTAGCATACCTTGCTGTCATGGAACCAGAAATATCAATAACAAGTGCTACACGAGCTATCTCATTTTGAAGGTTTCTCTTGGTTAATTCAACCTTTAATGGTTTAGCTAATGACACAAGTTTAGGAGCATCTTTTTGTAGTTTAACCTCAAGCGAATCCGCACGCGATGCTTGGTTACCCTGAGCAAATGCTTGAGGTTGATTAAAACCCGGCTGCTGTGGACTCTGCATTGGTCCATTTGGTTGCTGAGCAGCATATGGGTTAAATGGTTGCTGTGGGGCACTTGGATTGTAGCTAGGCTGCTGTGGGCTTTGTATTGGACCACTTGGCTGCATTGGGCTCTGCATCGGGCCTGCTGGCTGCACTGGGCTCTGCATTGGACCACTTGGCTGCTGTGGGCTTTGCATTGGACCACTTGGCTGCTGTGGGCTTTGCATTGGACCACTTGGCTGCACTGGGCTCTGCATTGGACCACTTGGCTGCATTGGGCCTGCTGGCTGCTGTGGGCTCTGCACTGGACCACTTGGCTGCTGTGGACTCTGCACTGGACCTGCTGGCTGCTGTGGGCTCTGCATTGGGCCTGCTGGCTGCTGTGGACTCTGCACTGGACCTGCTTGCTGTGTTGGAGCTGCTGATGCAGAAGAATCTTCTTCTCCTCCATATTCACGAAGCAAATCGCCTAATCCACCATTAAATCCGCTAGCAACAACGGCTATACGCCATACATCTTTTTTATATATTTCAATCGCAATTATAGCCTTTTCAGAATGAAAATCAGTACCTGCCAAAGACAGATCCGCAAACACGTTCTGATTTTGCTTTAAACTTACAGTATGAGAAATAATACTTCCCATAGTTCCATTTCCATCAATACTTACAGTAAAAACTAATTTATTTATAGATGCAGGAAGCTTGTTCAGATTAATGGCGAATTTGGCTCCATTACCATCAGCTGTATATGTAATTTCATTAGCTGGCGAATTAGTCTGATTATAAAAAACCATATAACGGTCATCTGACAGTTTTCCATTTTCATCTACACCAAAACAGCAATAATCGTATTCCGAATTGCCATTTACTTTCATCTCTACTACGATTTCATTATTTGGATCAGCATACTTATCTATCTTATCTCTGAATCCACGTTGCATATTCATATAATCACCTCTCAAAACAGTAACTGAATCATCGTTCATTGCATTGTTTTCTATTTAAATCATTTATTGATGTGGGTGTCAAAAGTACCTTTTGACACCATATGACATACGGATTGCTCCATTTCTTACGAAATTCTCGCAATCCTAGAAACATTCGGAAACCGCTATTTTTCTAAGAAAAATGCTATTTCCTCATGTTTCAGCGTGTCATAAGGTCAATATGCTTTTCCTGCAAGCAGGAACGCATTTTGACTTTTGACACTTATGTCATAATATAAATAAAAAAGACTATGCTTTATATCAACCTGTCCCCACAGAAAATGCATAGTCTTTATTATATTGTAGAAACCGCATAGCGATTTCTATATTGCTAATTAACTTTTAAATTAAAATGAACATAACAGTTTTACAGATATCCCATTGGATCTACATAAGAACCGTAGAGCAGTACACCGAAATGAAGGTGTGGGCCTGTAGATACTCCAGTACTTCCGGCATATCCGATTGTCTGTCCGGCAGATACATTTGCACCAGTGCTTACAGCAAATCCAGATAAATGGAAGTAGCAGGTTGTGATACCATTTCCATGATCAATTAGTACAGCGTTTCCACCGCCACCCATATATCCAACAAAGGCTACAACGCCATCTGCTGCAGCTACGATGGATGAACCAGATGCACATCCAATATCAATACCCTTATGGCTTGTGGTTGCTCCTTCTGTTGGAGCTTCTCTAGCACCGAAACCAGAAGTGATATAAGTGGATGATGGACATGGCCATGTAAATCCACCGCCTGTATATGTAGCCATAGTTGATGCTGGCTGTGTGGCTGTTGTCTGAGCAGTAGCTTGCTGTGTCTGCTGAGTTTGTTGAGTCTGCTGTGTTTCCTGCTGCGTAGCGTCAGTAGAAGATGCAGTCTGTGCTTGGGCAGCTTCCTGCTGTTTCTTCTGTTCCTCTGCAGCCTGTTCAGCAGCTTGTGATGCTGCGGCTTCAGCAGCGGCTCTTCTTGCAGAGGCTTGAGCGATGATAGAAGCAATCTCCGCATCCTGCTGCGCTTCAATAGCGGCCATTTCTTCTATGGTATATTCAGTATCAGCAATCTGAATATTATATTCTTCAAGAGTAGCCATCTTTCCGCTCTGCATTACTTGAAGGGCTTCTTGTTCACCTTCAGCTTCTACCTTAACAGATTCGATTTCGGTAAGATTACTCTGTATGCTTTCCTTATATTCGTATATTGCTGTTTCAATCTCCAGCAGATCATTGAGCTGTTTCTGATCATAGGATGAAACCTGTGATACATATTCGGACTGATTTACAACACTGGAATACTCTTTTATAGAGAGGAGAGCGCCGATATAGTCTGAATCTCCATTTTCATATGCAAACTGAATTCTTTCCTTCATGCTATCGTACTGATTTTGTTCAGCGATATAAGCCATTTGAAGGTTATCTTCTGTAATACATGCCTGAGCTTGCAGATTATTCTTTTTATCTCGAAGTTCTGCAATAGTTGTCTCATAGCCTGTTATCTCATTATCCAGCTCTTCAATAAGTTCCATGATGTCTT
>JAILEL010000333.1 GCA_024687845.1 Eubacterium sp. | reverse complement strand
GTTAGGAAGATGTCTATAAAGGTACAACTAATCAGGAAGATAGTTCCGAAATTTAAATCGATGAAAAGGCTATTTAAAAACTTGCTAAAAACTACATCTGCATCTGCCAGAAGTGACAGAAGGATAGCAACAACAGGTATAGATATTAGAAGTCCGATACCGATATATTTGATAGTATGCTTTTTTTCTTCATCAATATTCTCAGTTCGTTTAATCCTCAGGACCTTCATATCCTTATATAAGTCATCCAGTGCACCAAAGGAAAATGCAAATGCTTCACATAGAGCTATGGTAGTCTTTGAAAAACTCCAGCGTCTGTCATCATATACATTATGAAGAAGGAAGAGGAACAGCATTAGGAAGAATCCCAGGTCATTGAACAGTAAGATAGTTTCATTTCCCGTTAAGAAGTTGGAAACTGTAAGAGCGAGAATGATAAAACTGTAAAACGAGCTGAATCTCTTTATCTTCACATCGTACTGCTTGAGTCCGTAGATCATGAATATGAGGGTAGCGATACCGAAGAATGGGAGTGTAACACCTGCCAAATTTCTATATAAGCAAAATGTAGCAAATGCTGCATAAAGGATAGAAGCTAGCCCCAGCTTGCGTCCCATTTTCTCTCTAAAATCAATTGTCGCTAAATCCTCAGCATAAGTATATTGGTAAGGTGTATAGATTGGAGCGGTATTATTGTACTCCGGTATAACTGGGGAAGAGGATCTATATATAGAATTGTTCTGTGGGTTTTGATTATACATAACTTTAACCTCCATTTTGTCGTTATATTTCTGAGAGCTAAAATATGAAGATACTTACTTCTGATACTCTAGAATATCGCCTGGCTGACACTCCAGGACTTCACATATCTTATCAAGGGTTTCGAAACGAACAGCCTTGGCTTTTCCATTTTTAAGTATTGAAATGTTTGCTAGCGTGATTCCAACCTGTTCTGCCAGATCAGAAACCTTCATCTTACGCTTTGCCAGCATAACATCGAGATTTACTATTATCATGCCGACACCTCCTATATAGTAAGTTCATTTTCTTTTTTGATCTCGTAAGCGTTCTGAACCAGCTTAGACATTGCGAGACACATGATTACATAGATTACAATTGCTACTATCTTCAGTAGGGTATAGGATAACTGGATCAGTCCCATCTGATCTCTGAAGAGCCAGACGAAGATGCGGATAACATTGTTGATGATGAGAATAACACCACATATACCCATATTCTTGAAGCTCTTTACATTTTCCATGGAGAAGGAGTTGTCTTTGCCAATTTCATTTACGATTCTCCAGCAGAAGTAAAGGATTACCAGGCAGATGGCTGCCGATATCCATAAAGCCACGATGTTCTGTCTAAGATAGACTGGAAGCAGATAGTCGTAATCTGGCTTATAGTAGTAGGCATAAGCAGTTGCTCCCGCGAAGAACGCCAGTCCCAGAAGACCAACGGAGATTACCACTGCTTTAAGCCAATAGGTGATTGTTTTTTGATTCATGGTTTTATCCCTCTTTTCGTATTTGATGATGTGAGTATAAAATAGTTATAAATGAAAGTCAAGAAAAATTTATCGAAAAACGATAAAATATATTTGGAAAACATAAAAAATATATTGTTTATATGATGCTGCTTTGATGCCTGTTGGGATTCTCGAATTATTTATTATTTATTTGTTGCGCTTTTGTTATGCCGAATGTCTTATTATGTATAAAAAGATTTAGATGCGAGATTTATGGTTGATGTGCTAGTGAAACATCTATAGTTAAATACAGGAGGGAAAAGTTATGCCACAGGATAACAATAGCAGATATCAGAAGAGAAAAGAACAGCTTAAGCAGATAATGATTGACAACAAAGATGCGACAGAAAAGCAGGCTATTCAGAATCTATATGACAAGATAGAAGCGTATAAGGAAGATGAAACTAAGCTAGGTATGGATGAGGTGAAGAATCTTATCGCTCTTTACGAAGCTTGTGGAATCGCATTTAAGAAGAGTTACGATAATGCCAAGGCGAATAAGCAGGATGCCAAGGCTGAGTCATATTATAAGCTGATGAAGAAGTTCTCCAAGGATTATACTGCTCTTTATAAATATGCTAGAAGGCTGAATAAAGGTCTTGAGGATGATAAGAAGTTTAGCATAGAAGAGTTTTTTGATAATTACAGAACCAGGTCTGTGGATATAGGAGCAAAGTCTCTTGATGAGCTGAATAAAGCTGGTTCAGGAATGAGTGTTAGATATATAGTTCCTATGACGGTTAAGGATGAACCTATAAGTGGCCTGGCAGAGGGAGATGAGTTTTTAGGATTCTTTACTGAGGA
>JAILEL010000330.1 GCA_024687845.1 Eubacterium sp. | reverse complement strand
TAAACCATCTTCATTCACATTTCCCTTAATATGAACACGCATAGCTATCACAATACTTACATCAAAAAGATCACTTCTTTCTGTTTCAATCATGTATCTCGTCATCTATAATACCTTCCAATTTTATTTAAACTAACAAATCTTAATAATCACCATCTATAGGTTCATAAGATTCATCCTCAATTGGCACAAGCACACTTATCGTATCTATCTTGTCACTATCCATACCATCTTCTTCAGTATCAAATGTCACAACCCTTATTTTCACATTTCCTTTTGAATAAATGGTTACAGTTCTTTCACCATACATTTCTGATTCATCTGACCATTCAAAACCAGCCGCTTCACTCAAATCTTTAGCTTCCTTGTATGTATCCCCCTGGTGAATTCCAAGAATATGATAATCCGAATCATCCCTCAGTATAACCATATATCTGAAGATTGCATCTTCTGAAGAAATCTTTTTTCCCTGACTATCAACTTCTCCCCCCTTCACTGCTTTCTCCATACAGATTTCCAACATCCTGATACTGAGTACACTTATGCTCGTCCATCTTTTCCATCAGAGTATAATAGTAATCACTGTTTTTATTTACAAACTCAATGGTTTCCCAATCCTCATCTGTTATTTCCGAGTAAAAGATATAATCCCGGTTGTTGTCATCATCTGTACTCTTCCCGTAATTATCATTATTTCCCTTATTTACAGTACTTTGTGAATCGTTATCCCTGCAGGCACTTAACAAAACACATAGTGTGAGTAGCATCACAAATATAATAAAACGATTTCTAATCTTCATTTATTCCTTCTCCACTTCATCCCTACAAACCAGGTTACTCTTTCACTCTCTGGCCGCCAAATGCATGAATCGAACGCGTGCCAGCCTTTACTCTTCCGCCCTGTAAACTTCCCTTGGGATAAATAATCCATCATAACTAAAAGATATCATACTAAGTTTTCTTTAAATATTTTTTGCTTCTAAATTAAAATATATCATAAGACTTATATTCTGAATAGATGAAATAAGACGCCTATAAGTACTTCTACTCATAGACGTCTTATCGCTGTATATAAATTATTAAGTTAATTTCTGTATGATCTCCATGTGTCAATTATCCAATTCGTCCGTACTATTGCTTCAGGTTATCTATTATCCCTTGAATGATCTCCGGATCAGTTACATAACCGGTATGCATTACTTCTTTACGCTTTTACATTGAATGGATCGAGCAGATACTCTTCTGGATTAACTTCCGACTCTTGTAACGGCGGTTCTTTCCATGGGGATATGTATGAGAATTACGGGTGCAGGCGGTACGCTTGGCGAAATAATTATTTTCGGGATTATGACGCTTCTTTCCTACTATTATCTGATCATCATGATGAGAAAAATGGCCCGTTTGAAATAGGACAATCATAAAAAATATTTATAATATTGACAAGTGACCGAACGGTAACTATAATAAGGTTACCATTCGGTCACTTTTTGTTTCATAGGAAATTTCGTCCGTCGGACGCACTCAAAATTTATGTGAGGAAATATAGAGATGAAAAAGAAAAGAAAGAAAATAGCATTATGTGTATTGTTTATTATCATTCTGTCGCTTACAATAGATTTTATAGTGGTCAGAAAAATTGCAATGGACAGATTTGCGACCTATGAGACTAAAGCGAAGACGATCAATAGTTCCTATGGAAAAATTAGTTATATAGATGAGGGAGCGGGAGAGCCATTTCTCATATGTCATGGAATTACCGGAGGATATGACCAGGGCTTCGATTTATTGAGCGGTCGAGTAGATGATTACAGAGTTATTGCACCTTCGAGATTTGGATATCCGGGAACAGATATGCCGGATAATGCCACTGTAGATATGCAGGTGGAATCATTTGTTGAATTGCTTGATAACCTTTGTATAGAGAAAACTTTTGTGGCTGCCACCAGTGCCGGAGGTACGTTTGCCCAAAGATTCGCATTGATGTATCCTGAAAGATGCAAGGGTTTAGTTTTGTACTGCTCAGGATATCCCACATCTGAGAAACCAACGGAACCGGTATCGGGAATGACAGGACCTCCGGAAGCATTATGCAGTGATTTTGCTATGTGGATGATAAGCCCATTATTTAAACCGATCATGGGAATGGATAGAAGCGTGATAAAACAGATTATGCCGATGAAAGAGCGTAAGGCAGGCATAGCTTTTGATGGAAATGTAGTCAATAAGGATCATACCGACAATTATGATAATTACGATCTGAAAAATATTCAGGTGCCCGTTCTCATTATTCATTCGGAAGATGATAAGCTGGCTGATCCGGAGAAAGCAAAGTACTGGAGTAATGAGATTCCTGATTGTACTTCTGTTTTCTTTTCAGGTGGGGGCCATCTGATGACAGGCAACAGTGAGGATATCAATAGAGTACTTGATGATTTTGTGGAGAAAAATAAATGAATACAAAAGAATTAATTCTTGAAGAATCACTCAAACAGTTTTCAAAAAAAGGTTTTGACGGAACATCCATGAGTGACATTGCGAAGCCGCTCGGGATTTCGAAAGCTGCTTTGTATAAGCATTTTGAAAGTAAGCAACAGATCTTTGATGAGATCATAGCAGAGTCCGAAGAAAAGTATAAAGAATTCTTTGAAAAACTATCGGTTCATTTTATGAAGGATAAAAATGGGAAAATGAACAAAGAAGATGTGGATGTTTATAGCGGCATCTCAGCAGAAGGGTTATGCGAAAATGTTTTGACGTTCGTCCGTTTTTCGATGAATGATGAATATTCAAGACGCGTACGACGCATGCTGACAATTTCACAATTTCAAAGCAAGGAGCTGGGAAAAATGTATACGAGACGTTATGTTGATACCATGCTCGGATATGATGAAAAGTTGTTTGAACAGCTGATCAAAGCGGGAGTCATAAAGAAAGGAAATCCCAAGATTCTTGCATCCATGTTCTATGCTCCTGTTATAATGTATATGGGAATATGGGACAGAGAGCCGGACAAAGCCAAGGAATGTGAGAAAGCAATTAAAGATCATGTTGAACAATTCTTTAAAATGACGAAAGAAAAGTCCCCCAAACATTCCACATGATCCATCGATAATCGAAATTAATAGGATAAAGGAAAATTATGAGTGAGAAAGTAAACGAAACACTATCATATCCAAAATCGTAGTGGTTATATTCCTTATCACTTTCAATCTTATCCCAATTTAAGATAGGCAAGCCAATCTCCTCACTTATCTGGATATATATTTATAGCTAGCAACCACATCTGCACTTGGTCCAATAGGATTCTTCAAAACAGATTTTTTCGGGATGTAATATATCCCCTTATCATATTTACATATTTTCCCATTTTCACATAGCACTTTTAACTCTCTGGATAATTCAGGTTTCGTTTTATTATTAAGAGGAATATCACAAAAAAATATTGGTTCAGATTCTTTATAATTATCTATTAAGTACTCATATAGCATATCTCTCACCTCCTTTGAAACAGATATAACCATGAAGGTTACTTTTGTTATAATATCTAATGTTAATTTGTCAATAAAAACATAGATGTTCTTGCTTGTTCATTATTGTTTATACAAAAAGAGGACAGTTCAGTGTGCTATAAACACACCCCTGCCCTTTTCGATGATTTCCAGTACATTAATGATATTTTATAACCACTCCAGCACTCATTCTTTATAACTTTATAGCATTATGGTAAGAACAAAGTACTTTTCTTCCCCTTCTGTTTCATTATTCACTTCCATAACTCCATCATACTTTTCAACTGCCAGTCTTATATTCATGAGTCCGAATCCATGATTCTTTGTGTCTTTCTTAGTCGTCTTTCCTTTATAGTCATAATCAGTAGGATTCTTTATGCATATGTAAATCATAT
>JAILEL010000327.1 GCA_024687845.1 Eubacterium sp. | reverse complement strand
TATATTACCAATTTCACTTTTATCTTTTGAGTTTTTTAAAGTTTCAAAAAAGAACTCAATTTTTACCTCATAATTTATGCTTTTGATTTTCTTTTTACATTCATTTACATAATAAACAGTATCTCGATATTCTCCTAATTTTGAAAAATTTCTTAAAGCTTCTTTATACTCGTCTAGTGTATTTGCATTATTAAATATTTTAACAGTTTCATAATATGAATCTGACAAATCTTCATACAAAAGATCTGTTTTTTTTTCTTCTTGATTTTCATGATAACCATCAATACTTTTTTCAATATTTGAGACATCCGGTGTGTTATTATTTAGATATTCAAGTAATGGGAATCCACATTCAGGACAACTATGAGCCTTATCTGATATTTGATTACCACATTCTGGGCAATGAATTAATGCCATATGTCTGCCTCCTTTATCAATTCTACTTAAAACAACTACAGTACCCCACCATATAAATTCAATTTAATCTTCCTTTGTGAAAGACATGTCCACCGTTATACCATATAACGTAACTGTAAGAGTGATAGTATTACCAGACATTTTATAGGCCGTTGCGTTTCCATTTTCTGCATAAAAATATTCTTTATCATAAGTTAATTCCGAACTTTTTTGTCCATATATATTCAAACTAGCTTTTCCTCCACCCTTGATTACAAGAGCTCCAACGTTTACTCCCGCATCATCCATAAGTTCTCTCCATGAATCAGATATAACTTCCTCTTCATTGAATTTAAAACTATCAAAAATATATGTTCCTTTAGCAGGTCCATTGTTACAAATAATAACAATCACTACAATTACGAAAACAATTGCTATAAAAACGCATATTTTTAGGAATTTATCAGAAGAAGCTGACTGTCTTACATTATTCGAATTTACATCTTCATAGGACTTCCTTCTATCAAAGATTTGATTTGTACCAGTATAACTTTTGTTATTTCTAATCGGAGTTGTTTCTTGATTAGATAAAAATATACCCTTATCTTTTCCAGGCGTATCCATTTCTCTTCTCAAGGTTGATACTTTATTATATTGCTCCGTTTCAAAACTACCACTTGATTCAGATAACTCACGAATAGGATATCCACAATTAGGACAACTATTGGCTTTATCAGAAATCTTTTTTTCACATTCAGGGCATATTATAAGAGCCATAATATAAATCTCCTTTACTAAATCCCAGCTGGTAATCTTGTGATTACAATTATTCGACCGTAACTTGTATCCATTCAAGCCCTGCATCCGGAACTGTTACTCCCAAATTAACTTTTCCCTTCCCATTTGCAGTTACCAATCCTGTTTCATCTACACTTGCTACTATTTCAGCATCTGTAAACCATCCTGTTTCTCTTTTTTTACCATCCGGGTACTCAATAACTGCCGAAAGTTGATATTGCTCTCCCACATTTAACGTAATATCACCAGGATATATCTCAACCTCAACAATATTAAGCTTAATAGTTGCAGTATAGCCAAACTGGTCTGTAGCAGTAGCATAAGTTGTTCCTAATGATACTCCTTCTACTCCCACACAATCCGGTAATTGTTCATTGAATTTGGCTACACTATAATCCTCCATAGTCCATACAAATTCACGTGGAGTACCTTTATCATCTATATTTATCAAAGTTCCTTGATGATCGATCATACTCACTTCAGAAAATTCCAAAGTAAAAGCTGCAGGTTTTTCCGTTTCCTTACCCGACCCAAGATTATCCGAATTTACTGAAATCGAATCAACCGTAGAATCATTTCCTTGTTTCAGATCAAGTTCAGGATCCCACCAAATCTCCATTTTAAGAATGATTTCCTCATTATCTGCATCCTTTACCATATATTTATAAATACCTTTTTCCTCAAGCTTACTTTTTTCTATAGAGAATATAGTTCCACTGCCACTATTCCATGGTGCTGGCCACATGAAATTCTCTAGTAATTTTCCTGATGGACTCTTAAGCTGTGTAATGATATTCACCGGACAATCTGCTCCGTTCAGTTTTGTTTCTAGCAGAATACATAATTCATCCCCTGACATATTATAGGGAGAAACCTTATCTTCATTCCAAGCATCTCTATGCTTAATAGGATAAGCAAAAAATATTAATTCTTTATATTTATATTCTGCATATGGAATATATTCTTTTATCTCCTCATCAGACATATTCTTATAATCATCTGTGTTTCCCCCTTCAGAAATAACAGTTGATATATCTGTTGGTTCTGGTGTTGAAGTTACCGTCACCTCTGGTGTTAATATTATCTCTGATGTTGGATTAGGCAATATCTCCTCATAAGGCGTTATTTGTTGTTCTTCGCTTGGAGTTAAAGTAGCTTCGGCTGATAATGTTATAGTTGGAACTGGGCTATCTGTATTCGTGTCAATTTGAGTTACAGCAGAATTCTCAGTTTCATTATTATCAATTATTTTATCCACATTATTATCCTGGGATGAAGGTTCTCTATTACATTGTGTTAATAGAACAACCACTAACAATACTATTATGATAAATCCAATTACACACAAAATCACTATTAACGGATTATTCTTCTTTGCTCGTCCAGATTCATTTTGTGTTTTTATTTCAGAAAACTCCTTCGTGAGTTTTTCTCTTTCTTCTTTAATTTTTTTATACTCGGCATTTATTTTTTTCTCATGCTCAATATGTTCTTCATCAATCTTTTTTCTTTCTTCATGAATTTTTGCTAAATGGTCTGCTTCTTCCTTTTCTTTTGCCAATCGTTCATTTTGGAGTTTTTCTTTTTCTAGATTTATAATTCTTTCTCTTTCATTAGCTTTTTCTTCTAACAAAAGTTTTTCTGTCTGAATTTCATTATTCTTTTCCTGTTCCCAATTACTCTTCTCTATTTGCAAACGTTCCTTTTCTTTATTTATCCATGCAGTTTTCTCTTTCTCTATACGATCAGCTTCATCGTTTTTCCATTTTTCATTTTCTGCATGCATACGTCTATTCTCATTTTCGGTCCATTCGATTTTCTCTTTCTCCCATTTTCTTCTTTCCTCTTCAAATTCCTCACGTTCTCTTTTTATCTTTGATTCGAGTTCCTCTTTTTGTTGAATAGCTTTTTCTTCTATTTGCTTTTTCTCTAATCTTTCCTTAGCTATAAGCTCTTGCTGTTCCTTTTTATCGGCTTCAATATGTGCTAATCTTTCTGCTTCTCTTCTTTCCTGGTCTATGCGCGCTACCCATTCAGCTGCCTTTTGCTCAGCTTCTAAGCGCATCTGTCTCTCTACTTCTTTCTTTTCTGCTTCAAGTCGGGCTGACCACTCTGCTTCTTTTCTTTCTGCTTCAAGTTGCGCCTGTCTCTCAGCTTCTTTTCTTTCTGTTTCGAGTTGCACCTGTCTCTCAGCTTCTTTTCTCTCTGCCTCAAGTCGTACTTGCCTCTCTACTTCTTTCTTTTCTGCTTCAAGCCGGGCTAACCATTCGGCTTCTTTTCTCTCTGCTTCGAGTTTTGCTTGCCGCTCGGCTTCTTTCTTTTCTGCTTCGAGTCGGGCTGACCACTCGGCTTCTTTTCTTTCTGCTTCGAGTTGCGCCTGTCTCTCAGCTTCTTTTCGCTCTGCCTCAAGTTGTGCCTTTCTTTCGGCTTCTTTTCTTTCTGCCTCAAGTCGTACCTGTCTCTCAGCATCCATTTCCTTTTTTTGCTCTATTTGAAGTATATATTTATCTACTGCAAATCCACATCCAGGACAACTATGTGCCATACTTGAAACTCTTTTTCCACAATTTGGACAATTTATAAGTGCCATATCATCACCCCTAGTTATTTATCCGTTACTTTAGTTTTCCATGTACTAGTATAAAGACTAACAAACATAAGTCTACTAACTGAATAAATCATTTATTTTTCCTCGATTTAAACCAATAAAAATTCTATAGATAATATCAGATAATACGGCAATGCCAATTATTATTCCAAAAAAAATATCTAATGAATTTTGCGATCTTAAAAATTCTAATCCTAAATATCCATTCCAAAAGAAAAATAATACATCAAAAAAACCAACTTTTGCTTTTTCAATTAGGGACAACACGTTATCCTTAGAATTCTTCATATTTGATAAGTCATAAATAGCTGAGCCTGCATTTAATACCCCAAAAATCAATCCTACTATGCAAATCGCCTTAGTATTAGAGAAAAAATGGTCTCCCAAATAGAACTGAAAATTTATACCTTGATTTACATACTTCAAACACTTTATAAAATATATTATTTGTATTACCCCTAGCCCAATCCAAGAAAAACCTATTATTGTATTAAAAACTATTATTCTGTCTCTTATTTTATTTTTTTCACTATATCCTTTACTTTTTCTATTTTGAAATGAATTTCCATATCTTTGTTCTTTTTGGGGTTTGTTTAAACTATCAACAAAAGCCTGCCATCTTGGACTAATATCATACACATTGCCCTCATAATACTTTGCATTATCTGATTTTTTATGTGTATTTGTTTCATATTCTCTAACAGGATATCCGCATTCAGGACAGCTAATTGCTTTGTCAGATACACTTCTGCCACATTCAGGACAATTAATTAATGCCATATATGTTCCTCCTTTTCTCAATTCATTTTCTTTATGTAAATTAGCTTGTTTATCTTGTTATGCATCCATCTCATATTCCAATATTTTATTCTTACCATAACGTTTCTTCCAATTTCTATACTTACCAGTAGTAATTCTATTATCTTTTGGCATTTCAGCATTTTCTGGTATCAAATATGTTATTCCAGCTTTTTCCACCCCAGGTATCCTATTATCTTGACATAACTTACTGATCCACCGCTCTGAATAACCAAATTTAAATGCTGCCTCCTTAACGGTTAAGTAACCTTTCATATACACCTCCTAAATAACAAAAAAAACACCGCAGACTAACTCTACGGTGTTCATTAATATCAATCTCGATAGTTGCAACTGGCTGACATAAGAACACATCCATGTATTTCTGTTAGTCCCTTTTAGTTTTGCGTCGCACTCTTTCGCGTGTTTTGCCAAATATGATAGTAATATTATATGCAGTTCTCTGCATATAATCAAGTTATATAAAAACTCTTAATAGAATTTTAAGAGTTTCTATAACTGTACCTCATATTTTTCTCAGTATTTTATTTAGATGATTTCTACTGATATAATATATATCGGCTAATCTACTAAAAAGGTTAATATTCTTCCTAACATTTTTATAATAGTATTTACTACTATTACCATATATTCCCATACATACCCATAAAAATAGGCAAAAGGCTCAACACCTTTTGCCTGTTTGTCTTTCTTATTTAAAAAATGGTTTACATTGAACATACTGGGTGATAATATCTTTATCAGGTAGCATTGGTAGCCAGAAAGGAGGCACCAATGATAGAACGACAACTTAATGTCTATGAAGCAATAGTTTCTGATCCAACCATCCCTGAAATTCGAATACGTGGGAAATGGTTATCTCTTCTAGGATATACTGTTGGAGAAGGTATCCAAGTATCTTATGAAGATGGAAAGCTGATTATCCAACTTGAACCCATCATCACCTTAACTATTAAAAAGTATATCAAACTCGAAGTGTCAAGTCAACTTGTTTTCATCCAGGTGTTATTTATCATTATTGGTCTTGTTTTTCATCACCGCCTTACAAGCATTTGTCATTTTCTGTGGTTTGAAATTCATAGTAAGCTTCTCACCATTCACAGAGTAGTTGCTGAATATCATATCAGCACGAATTACCTCTCCAGCCTTACTTACAGCATAGACACAAGGGTATTCTTCATATGAATGTGCAACTATTTCTACCATCTCGACTACATCATCCATAGTCAGATTTAATTCCTTTGCTGGTATCTGGTATATTGTACTATAAGCTCTTCTACTCTTAGAACTATCGTCATCAATAAATAGTTTCTGATAATCCAAGATCTGAGATGTAATATTATCAGGTTTATCTATAATATCCTGAGGATCCTTAATCAAATTACCACCAGTAACTATCTCTCCTGAACCACCAGCATTTCTAATATTACTTGAATCCAATCGAATGATATCTCTGGCATCTATTTCCTTCTCACACTTTTTGCAAGATAGTCTGTAGGGCTTTATATAGGGTGAATTTTCTTTCATAATATCGGTCCTTTCATTACTATTAATTATATAGATCTTCAATTTCGGTTATTTCTCCTCGATTTTCTGCAGCTATTACTTTTGCATTCTCAAAGAAAGTATTTACAGCCTTGTCCAATGCTCTGTTAAACTCATAATCCATTTGAATCTTAAGCCCTGTAATATAGTTAACTGAACTTATGCAGATATGTATATGGACTTTCTTTTCCTGATCATGATGCACAGCATATACATTTTGAAAGCCCAAAGCAAAAAAATAAGCACTCGTTTCTCTTCCAATCAGATCAACAAGTGCATAATCATTATTCAGCTGATAAAAATCATTTTCTGTAAATCCTATAACCAGATGCATCAGCCTTCTGCCTTTTCTTGAATCTATACCATAAAAACTTTGTACTCCCTTCAATTGATTTATTATACTCTCTATAGGCGCATCAATAATAACACCTGATCCACCTGAATAGATCAGCTCATTTCTCCTGCTTTCATTGTCCCTTGTTCGAGTTATATACCTCACCACCTTTTCAATAGCATCAGCATTTTTATAATATGTCTTACTCTTGTTAACATTCTGCTCATTCTTACAGGCATTAAATCTACCCATATCCATTACACTCAGCATAAAATAATCTCCTTTAACTCTTTAATTCTCATTTCTAAGCTCTTCAGATTACCTTTAGTCATGTTAAGTTTATAGTTTTTCAAAGCTGCATCGATCTGATTTATTTGATTAGACACCTTTACTTCCTTTATAAGAGCTTTTTTAACCCTCTTACTAGGTCTTTCAGCCGGAGCCAAACAACTATCAACAACATACTCTGGCAATTTCTTTCCTAATTTAAAGGCCTTCTTCATTATCTTTTCCTTTTCGCTATCTGTACATCTTACAGATAGGTACTTGTCCTTATTCTGTCTTTCCATACCCTTCACCTTCCTGTTTATGCTGCTATGATAGATTTATTAAAAATAAAACATATAAAATCTATCATAACACCTGAGTTTTATGACTTAAAAACCCAAGTCATAAAACTCAGGTATATCAACTATACACTATATATAATAAATACGTGTTTTGTCACACACTTTACTTGTTCCCCAGTAACAAATAATAACTTTTACCCCATTTTTCTTGTTTCCTCCATTATTTTTTAGTTTTTATACAGCACGAACATACAAATAATCAATATTTCATTACAAATATGTTAATAAAATATTTTTTATTACAAACCAATCTTGTTTGTGTCAGACCAAAAATCATGTAGGAGGATCAATTATGTTTGAAGAATACCAAGAATATTTGTCTGTAGCCGATTGTTGTGAAATATTAGGTGTTGGAAATCATACAATCTACAGCTTAATCAACGAAGGGAAATTGGAAGCTAGAAGAGTTGGTGATAAGATGTGGCGAATACCAAAAGCGTCTTTAGCAGTATTTGTAC
>JAILEL010000320.1 GCA_024687845.1 Eubacterium sp. | reverse complement strand
AGTAAAATTAAGGAAGATGTTCGAAAAAGAAATATGAATCCTGATTATGATGTAGATGAGTATTTTAGCGAAAATGAAAAAGAATATGTTTATACGGATAAAATATTAGAATCAAATTTGGGAGAATTAAAATCTTGGATTTACAGTTATGGAAGCTCTATGGTTGTTGAGAAGCCTGAAACATTACGGAAACAAATAATAGAATCATATCAAAAGAGAAAGGATTATTATTAGAAGAATACCCATTTATAACTTATTGAATATGAATGAAAACCACCGCAAGGTGGTTTTTTTGTGCAAAAAATATTTCTGAACTATGTATTAAGATACATACATAAGATGAAAGTTAGTAATAAGGATATCAAAAGATTCTATAGGAGGAACAAGTTATGAGATATGAATATGAAGATAGAAATAATCACAAATACCTTTGTGTTACAGCTGATAACAATGAAGTAAGAGACTGTTTTGCTTGTTATATGGCTTCTGAAAATGATATACCAGGCGTTCTTAAGGTTCAGTTTACAACTGAAAAAGGTGTTGATGTTTTTAAATATGATGTCACCGGGCTGGTTACACTTGATGATTATATCAACAGATTTTCTGAATATGAAACCCTTGTAAATATAATGAGTAGAATTATCAGGATAATGGACAATCTTTCAAACTATGTTCTTGCTCCCAATGGGGTAATACTGTCCAAATATCTGGTTTATGTAAATGAGAAGAATGCAAATATAAAACTCGTTTATGTTCCTGTAAAGGATTTAATTCCGGATATGAATAGCAGCATCAGAACGTTTTTTACAAGCATAATAAGTGACTGTGGAATTATGAATCCTGGGCTTAAGGAGATATCAGATTACCTCGTAAATTCTGAAAAAAGGAATGATGTTATGGAGGATATGAGTTATCTGCTTAAGAAGATTTCATCTGATTCATCACATACTGCGGTTCTTTATTCTGAAGAAACTATAGATCAGTCAGCAATTTCTAGTGCTGAGAAGACTCAGACTTCAGAGAAAACTGGTTTTAGTTGGGGAAGAAAACTATTTGTTTTTAAATCAAAGGAAAAGAAGGAAAAAAATGATTGGAATGCGATGATGAATCGTATGAATATTCCAAGATAATAAACGGTGAGGATTTGTTAATTACGATTGAGATTTAAGGAGGATATTACCATGCAGATGAAAGTAAAGCTTTTTGATAAAGATATTGAATATGCAACTCGAATGAAGGAGTTTTTTGATTCTAAATATTCTGCAAGGATTCAGCTCTGTCCAGTTCTTATTGAGGGGGAAGATTCTTGCAAAAAAGTTCTTAGAGAATTTGAAGATGATGTGGATATTTATATGGTGGAAATTGATCTGTTTGAGTCTCTCTATAAAGTTCTTCCGCTTGAAAAAGTTATCGTTCTGAAAAAGGCTTCAGATAATGCAAAGATTCAGGGAGTTAAACTCTTAATGAAGTATCAGAAGCCTATTACTATTCTTGAGGAGATAGAAAGCTTTTATTTGGATGCTCAGTCTCTTAAAGGAAAAAAAGATAAGATCCGTAATAGAATTATTACCCTTGTCAGGGACAGAGTAGTTAATGATGCAGAAATTATATCAATGAATGATTATCAGGTTGAATGTCGAATCAGGGAGTTAGTAAAAAAGGAGATTCATTTATTAGATTCAAATGAAAATCAAAAATTTAGTGACGCTAGTTTAGGTATGTCATTGGAAAATGAAATAGTTCAGTCTGTTTATAGTTCCATCCGTGGGTATGGTCTGCTTGATAAACTTCTGGCGGATGAAACTATTACCGAAGTCATGATCAATGGTCACGATAATATTTTCGTTGAGAGAAATGGAAAGGTATCAAGATATGAAGAGAGTTTTGAATCTCCAGAACAGCTGGAGGATATGATTCAGAAAATAGTAGGAAAGGCAGGAAGAGAGGTTAACCAGGCCAGTCCAATAGTAGATACCAGACTTAGTGATGGATCCAGAGTAAATGTAGTTCTTCCGCCTATTGCTCTTCAGGGGCCAACTATGACTATTCGTAAATTCTCTAAAGATCCAATGACAATGCAGAATCTTATTGAACTTGGTTCTGTCACACCTGAAGTGGCAGATTTCTTAAAAACGCTTGTAAGGGCGAGGTATAACATTTTTATCAGCGGAGGAACTGGATCAGGCAAGACAACATTTCTCAATGCACTTTCTAACTTTATTCCAAAGAATGAGAGGATAATCACTATAGAGGATTCGGCTGAACTTAAGATTGAAGGGATTGAAAACCTTGTAAGTATGGAAACAAGAAATGCAAATGCAACTGGCACTGGTGAAGTTCCGATGAAGACTCTTATTAAGTCATCTCTTCGAATGAGACCTGACAGGATAATTGTTGGTGAGGTTCGTGGTGTTGAGGCACTTGATATGCTCCAGGCCATGAACACAGGACATGATGGCAGTCTTTCCACCGGTCACGCTAATTCAAGCGAAGATATGCTTTCAAGACTTGAAACAATGATCCTTCAGAATTCAGACGGAATCCCACTTGCCGCCCTCAGAAGGCAGATAGCTTCTTCACTCGATTTAATAATTCATTTGTCCAGAATGATGGATCATAGCAGAAAAGTACTTGAAATCTCAGAAGTAATTGGCGTTGATGACAATGGAAATGTACAGATTAGACCGATTTATAAGTTTAATAATGGAAAGTTGGAACGTACTGAATATACAATGCAGAATTTGGAAAAACTGAAGATGGCTGGAATTATCTCTTAAACGTTCAATAAATGGGATAGCCTTTACCAAAAACTAAAATGCTGAGTACATAGTTAATGTAAAGAATAAGTGAAAAAGTGAGGAATCAGATATGAAGATAGGAAAGAAAAATAAGAAATATAAAGAAAATAATGGAGTATATGGAAATGCTGCAGACTATAGAGTTTATCACATGAAGGCAGTAGATATTTTAATCGGATTCTGCATGGGAGCTTTAGTAGCAGCAACTATCTTTTATATGTTCTTCAGAACATTTGAGGTTGTTCTTGTCACAGCTTTGATTGGGGGAATTATCGGAATTATTGTGAATAAAAGAAAACAGCTGAAGAAAAGACAGGAAGAGCTGATTAGTGGATTTAAGGAAATGCTTGAATCACTTGCGACTTCATTTGGTTCCGGCAAGAATGCAAACGAAGCTTTTCAGGAGGCAATAATGGATCTTAGCTGCACTTATCCAAAAGGCAGTGACATATTAAATGAGCTCAAGCTGATAGTTGATGGAATGAACAATAATAGGACTATGGAACAGATGATGAGGGATTTTGGTGAAAGATCAGGTTTAGAGGATGTTATGAATTTTACTGATGTTTTTGTCGAGACATCTCGTCAGGGAGGTGACATGAGTCAGATTATTAATGATGTACGTAATGTAATTAATGAAAAGATAGATACTGAACGTGAGATTAAGGAGCTGATGAGCCAGGGGGCAAATGATTTCAGGATCATGCTACCTATGCCGATATTGATACTATTTCTTACAAATACAGACAGCTCGATGTCTATAGTTCCCAATACTGATACAAATATCGAGATTAAGATTTTAGTGCTCTCTATATTTGGCTTGTCCTATCTCATTTCAATTTGGCTTTCCAAAAAGAAGATATAAAAGTAGTAGAAGATATTAATAAATATGAACAAAAGGAGTGTCATGGTTATGGAAAATGAATTAATTATTGTCAGGGAAATATGCATGGTCATTGCAAGTATTGCAGCTCTTGGATTTGTTGTACTTCTTTTTGTCAATAGAAAGAAATACTCTAACGTAACAGATGCGCTTAGACGAAATGACAGGAGTCATTTTCTAGCTGAGTTTTTGGTTGTTGGTTTAAATATTGCTGAGATTTTCAGCAGAATCAGAAAGTCATCAGAAGATCAAAAATTTGCTGGAAATCTAAAACTTCGTAAAGTGCTTAGTGATAATTACGGAAAAAGATATGCAGACTATTATTATATGGTCACGCGTGCAAAACAATATACATTAGGACTTGCAGGAATCATTGCAACCTTCATGGTGGCTGCTGTTTCAATGGATCCAATTAGAATAATTTATTCAGCTATCGTTTCTGCTGGATGTGTGTATTTGTGTACTTACATGGAGGAAAGAAAAAGTGATCAGAAAAAGGAAGAGCTGCTTGCAGAATTTCCAGTTGTTTTATCAAAATTAACTCTGCTTATTTGTAGTGGGATGACGGTCAGGGATGCCTGGAAGAAAACAGCAGAAGGCGGGGACGGTGCATTTTATATGGAAATGAAGGAAACTCTGGCAGATATAGAAAATGGCATAATGGAGACTGAAGCATATAGGGATTTTGCAGATAGATGCGAAGTTAAGGAAATACAGAAGTTTATATCTATGCTGATTCAGAACA
>JAILEL010000281.1 GCA_024687845.1 Eubacterium sp. | reverse complement strand
CATGGAATATAATTTTTTTGCAACTGTATCAAGGATGAAATATATTGAACGCTGGGCGCTGATGCGAAACTCCAGACCTGAGAATCTGAGTGAGCACAGCCTTGAAGTAGCTATGATAGCCCATGCTTTATGTGTTATCGGAAATGTACGTTATGGAAAAGACCTGAATGCTGAAAAGGCTGCGCTGATTGGTCTTTATCATGATTCGTCTGAGATAATAACCGGAGATATGCCTACACCTGTTAAGTATTATAATCCAGAAATTAAGGATGCTTATAAGCAGGTCGAGAAAATAGCTGAGTATAAGCTTCTTGAGAAGCTTCCGATGGATCTCAGGCCAGCATATGAAGAGATTCTTAAATCAGGTATCAATCAGGAAGAGAAATATATGAGGAAGCTTGTTAAGGCCGCTGATAAGATATCTGCATACATTAAATGTATCGAAGAAGAGAAGGCTGGAAACACAGAGTTTGCTACAGCAAAGAGGACTATTGGTGAGGCTATTGATAAGTTAAAGGAAGAGTGTCCAGAGGTTGATGATTTTGCAAAAGAATTCCTTCCATCTTATGGAAAAACGCTTGATGAACTCAGTTAACCGAAAATATTGACCTTGGCAGCAAATATTTACAAAGTCTTGTAAATATGTGATTGCATGACATGTGCCGTTAATATATAATTATATCAATGCGGATACTATTTAAGTTTTCTATGTAGCCGCAGAGCTAGTAGAGACAGAGTATTGTAACGGAAGGGGTATATAAAAATGAGAATATTTAAGTGTGCAAAATGTAACAATATGATTTCTTATCTTCAGAAGGATGCGTGTGATGTAAAATGCTGTGGAGAGGCTATGGTCGAGCTTGTTCCTAATACATCTGATGGTGCTGGTGAGAAGCATGTGCCAGTTATCGAGGTTGATGGAAATACTGTTACTGTTAAGGTTGGAGAGGTAGATCATCCTATGCTTGAGGCTCATTATATTCAGTGGATAGCCATTGAAACAGAACAGGGCAGACAGCGTAAGACTCTTAATCCTGGAGACGCTCCGGTTGCTACCTTTGCAATTGCTGAGGGTGACAAATTGAAGGAAGCTTATGAATATTGCAATCTTCATGGACTTTGGAAGGCAGAGGCAAAATAATTAGATAAGAAGAGTTTTGAATTTTGCGATTTTAGTTTAATGAGATTAAAAAATGACAGTTGGTGTCTGATATCAGCTGTCATTTTTATTATGAAGGAGTAACTGTTTTTTTGAAGCACCTCCTAAACAGTTACAAGAAAGGTATAAAATGATTAATAGAGATGATATGCTGGAGCTTACCAGAAGAATGACACCTAAACGTACCTGCTTTTCACGTGTGGCAGGATGCTATGTATCTGAAGATGGATATATGGACGGAACCTTTAATATTCATTTTGGCAAGCTGTCCGAAGCGGAAAAGAAAAAGAATCTTGAGATAGCTAAAACTATTCCATTTTCTGATACTAATAAACAGATAAAGGAGTATGCATTTCCTCAGGGACCGGGACGAAAGGACAGTATGTGGGCTTTGCTGACCGGAATTAAAGAGACTGGACTAAAGGATGATGCATTGCTTAGTATTTTCTACGAAGTAATTATGGATCATTATAATCCTGGTAAGGATTATGCTATTATGTTTTATTTTGGAACTTATGATATTCCTGTAAAAGGAACTGATGGACAGTGGAATGAAGGTTCAGAAGAAATCTATGATTTTGTAATTGGTGCTATAGCTCCGTATTATGGTGATTATGAAGTTGAAAAGCCTGAGTTTGGATTCTTATTCCCTGCATTTTCTGACAGAAGCTCAGATAAGGAAAAGATAGACATCTATAATATTAATCCTCAAAATGAAAACAAATCATTAATGAAACTGATTCTATATAACGCTGGTTAAAAAGAAAAAGGCAGGATAGTAACTCTTGTCAGTTCAGTTCATGGGTGTTAAAATCTATAGTTATAGAAATTAAAGTTTTGAAAATAAAAAAGAAGTATTTTGAGGGGTTGAATATGGGTAATAAAATAAAAGATTTATTCGAAAGTATTCCTGATATGGCAGTAACGCTGACAGATAAGATAACAGAATGTATTAAACAGCAGGGCTGGTATAAACATCTCTGTACGATAAATGAGCACAAGCTTGAAGTTGGCAAAAACTGCTTCAGATGTGGTCTTTACTGGCAGGGAATCGTTCATGATCTGTCAAAGTATTCCCCTGCTGAGTTTTTAGTTGGAGCCAAATATTATCAGGGAACAAGAAGTCCTAATGAGGCAGAACGTGAAGCTGTTGGATATACATCTTCATGGCTTCATCATAAAGGAAGAAATAAGCATCATCTTGAATATTGGATTGATTATGATCTTGATAAAAGAGATGGAAGCATGACAGGAATGAAAATGCCTGATAATTATATAATCGAAATGTTCTGCGACAGGGTTGCAGCAAGTAAGATATATAAAGGTGATAAATACACTGACAGATCTGCGTTGGATTATTATCTAAATGGTAAATCCAAAGGAGCTATGCATCCATATGTAAGAAAAAAGATTGAGATGCTTCTTAGAATGCTTGCTGATAGAGGCGAGGAGGAAACCTTTGCTTATGCAAAGAGATACTTAAAAGCGTATAAAATGTATCTTAAAAGGCAGAAATATAAAGCAAAGATGGAAAAACGTTTAGATGCAAGTTATGCTAAAAAACGTGATAAGGTTACTTCTAAGATCAAAGATAAGTTCGCATTAAAGAAAGAAAAGAAATATGCCAGAAGACAAATGGCAGATATGAGAAAACTTAGAAAATATAAATAACCTGAATGGTTATAGCGATTTGTATAAGGCTTCGCGCATTTCATCCATGAGCAGATGTTTCTGCTGTCTGATGAAGTGTGTGAAGTCTTAATGATAAGGAGAAGCTACGTGGCATTTACTCATTTACATGTACATACCGGATATAGTCTGCTGGATGGATCAGCCAAGATTCCAGAGCTCGTAGCAAGAGCAAAAGAGCTGGGCTTTGACAGTCTTGCGATAACAGATCATGGTGTAATGTACGGAGCCATTGAATTTTATAAAGAATGCAACAAAGCCGGAATTAAACCGATTATCGGATGCGAGGTATATGTTGCACCGAATTCCAGATTCGATAGAGAAACCGGTGCTAATGATGAGAGATATTATCATCTGATTCTGCTGGCTGAGAATGATATAGGATATAAGAATCTGACGAAGATAGTAACGAGAGGATTTACTGAAGGTTTCTATTATAAACCACGTGTGGATAAGGAGCTTCTTAGAGAATATCATGAGGGAATAATCTGTACCTCTGCCTGCCTGCAGGGAGAGGTTGCATTTTATCTGAGAAGAAGACTCTATGATGAGGCTAAGAAGGTTGCTTTGGAATATAGAGATATATTTGGAGAGGGAAACTTCTTCCTTGAAATGCAGGATCATGGACTTAGCGATGATACTCTTGTTAATACAGATCTTATGAGAATGTCCCAGGAGACAGGTATCGAGCTTATCTGCACTAATGATTCTCATTATATCTATGCTGAAGACTGGGAGGCTCATGACATTCTTCTTTGTATCCAGACTGGAACAAAGGTAAAGGATGAGCAGCGTATGCGCTATGAGGG
>JAILEL010000305.1 GCA_024687845.1 Eubacterium sp. | reverse complement strand
GCTGAGTTTGATATTTCAAGGGCAACAGTATTTAGAGACTATGCTAAGATAAAGAAAATCACAGGTGCTGTTTATGATAAAAATGAATCTGTGTGGAAATTATAATACTGAGTCTCATATCAGTCTCATCAAAATGAGACTGTGAATTAATTGAAAAATGCTGAAATGGTGGGATTTATATAGGAAAGTCTCATTGCAGTCTCACCATAGTCTCACTGAGTCTCATGCGTAAATGAGACTTTATGAGACTTAGTTATAAAATCTGGTGGCGGACAAAATTATGTACATGGAGGATCATCCCTTCAGGAGATGGTTGTACCAGTAATTAAGGTAAATACGTTTAAAGGTAACAAGATAATAATCCTTTATAATAGAGAGCTTTATCATTTACTTAATTACTCGACAGATGCAAATTCTGATATAACTACAAGGTTTACGGATTTATTTGCAGATGTATTCAAAGATGAGGGACCCGATTTGAGACCTTAGATTGTGGAGGTTAACGGAAAGTTCTATGAGGATAAGTTGATTCATAGAACTGCTCGTGGAGAACTTGTTCGTAGTAAGTCAGAGGTTGCTATTGCCAATGTTTTATTCTATCGCCATATTGATTATGAATATGAGTCGGAATTAAAGCTGGAAGATAGGATTAAGCGCCCGGATTTTAAGATTGAAGATTACGATACTGGCATTGTTTGGTATTGGGAACATTGCGGAATGATGACAGATCCACAATACAGAAAGCGTTGGGAAGATAAGAAGAAGTTTTATGAGAAGAACGGCATTGTTGAAGGCAAGAACTTAATCGTTACTTATGACGAAGACAATGGCGGAATAAATACTGAACTTATAGAGAAAATTATAAATGACACATTTGATGAGGACTAGGAGAGAGCGTTTTTGAATTATAGGGATAAATTATTAGAATATGGAAAAAAGAATATCACGCTTGAGGAACTTGCCTCACTACTAAAAGTGGAAATTGCTGATACGAAAACATTGTATGATACTGTATTACAAATGATTAATGATTTGATTCTGGAGCCTGTAAAGAGTTCTGGTATCAATGGTAATCATAAATATCCAATGTATAAAAAGTATCGAATATTGATTAAAAATGAAGTATTGAGCGTGGATATAGAAAAACAAATCCGTCAGTTACATCCAGCTTTGTTAAAGAGTGGGTATTTATCTGCTCATGTTCGGGAGTATACGAAGTATAAAGACGTAATCGATTGCCTGAATGATTTTCTTTTCTCAAAGAAAACTGAGAAGTCGATTTCAAGAAAAGAACGATCTTTTGAAATTTTTGGACGTGAAAAGATGTTAGATGATTTGGAGGTGAAATCACTGCTTCGACATTTGGAAATATCCGAATCAGATTTGGCATTTTATGACACTCCTGAATATTGCTTTCATGATTTTATACCGGAGCGAAAAGAAGAACTGACATTGCTTATTTGTGAGAATAAGGATATTTGGTTCAACATCAGAAGGTGCATGTTTGAGGACCATTTCAAGAACTTGTTTGGTGTTGCTATAGATGGAGTTGTTTATGGAAATGGAAACAAAGTGTCAAATAAAGCGGGAGCTCTTGTAGAATACGTAAGATTTATGGGGAATCCAAACGTCAACTTCCTATATTGGGGTGATATTGATCGTGAAGGCTTTGATATCTTCCGACGAACAAGAGAAGTTAACGATTCTCTGAATATAGAATTGTTCATTCCAGGGTATAGAAAAATGATTGAAAGAGCTAAGAATATCCGTCTCGAAGATAGTCCTTCATCTAAAAAAGAGGGGGTGTATTTTGAGATTTTGTTTGAAGGTTTTACTGCGGAGGAACGGACTTTTTTGAATCGCACATTAGAAGCAAACAAGTTGATTCCCCAAGAAATAATACCATATACAGTATTAAGTGAGAGGTGAGAGAATGCTTCGCCCTGATATTCAGGAAATGCTTACGGGCTTTCAAAATAGAATGAAGTTTATTGATATTGTTCGAAGCATTTCTGTCTCAAATTGCCCGGACGATATTCGAGAGATGTTTAAGGGAGACTTTGACACCTTAAATAACCTAGTGGTTGCGGTTCTTTTATATATTAAGGAACGCACGCTCAGTGATGTACAGAACTGTACTCTGAAGGATATAGAGGGATTTCTCGACAGCATTATTCAAATCGTTCCGGAGTCTTATGTTGTTGATACGAATAAGCTTGCATATTTTATTGTTGTAAATGTGCTCCAGAACAACGGAAAAATGATAGAATACAACACTTTCTTTGCAGATGAGGAGGTGTTCAAAACTATGCCGGTTCGACTAATTAATGAGGAGAAGGGTTCATACTATCTTACGGATGATGTGTTCGACTTCTTATATAGGTCTATGGAGATAGAGTCTGAATTGGACTACTCCGTGACCCGCTTCAAAATGCAGGAATACATGAAGAGAAAGAATTATTCCAAGGCTTTGACGCAAAGTAGGGAACTGGTAGCCCGGTTACGTAATATGGGACACAGCCTGGATGACTTTCTTCTGCGCTGCCGTGAGAACATTACAAAGATTACTGTTGATGAGTATGAGAGAATTGTTGGGCAGTTCCGAACCTTGATGGTAGATGAGC
>JAILEL010000243.1 GCA_024687845.1 Eubacterium sp. | reverse complement strand
CACAGCAGAGGTCAAAGTAGGTGGGCGCACTGAAGTAGTCCATGTTAAGAATACTGGTAGATGTAAGGAACTCTTGGTTCCAGGTTGTGAAGTATGGCTTACTGAACCTGGTTCGCCCGGACGAAAGACCAGGTATGATCTTGTCGCAGTAAGGAAGTCTACAGGAGTTCTTTTTAATATAGATAGTCAGGCTCCAAATAAAGTGGTGATGGAATGGCTTGCAAAACAAAAATATACCAGGGTTATTCCAGAATATACCTATGGAGATTCCAGAATCGATTTTTATATGGAAAGTACTGATGATAGTGGAAGTGTAATTAAGCATTTAATGGAAGTGAAGGGTTGTACTCTAGAACGTAATGGTATAGGATACTTTCCGGATGCTCCGACTGAACGTGGAATAAAACATATCAGAGAGCTGATAAAAGCGAAGAAATCAGGGATAAATGCGAGTCTTGCATTTGTCATTCAGATGGATGGAGTATCTGAAGTGAGACCTAATACTGAGACTCATCCACAGTTTGGAGTCGCTATGGCTGACGCTAAGAAAGCTGGCGTAGAGATATTATTTCTAAAGTGCCATGTTGAACCGGATAGTCTGGTAATTATATGACAAGATATACCAAAGCTGCTTGATGGGATAGAAAGATTAAGAAGAAAAGAAGCGTAAGAGGTAAGGTATGGCATATTGTAACTGGGGAACAAATCTAGATATATTAATCGCATATCATGATACAGAGTGGGGTGTACCTCTGCATGATGACCGTGGACAGTTTGAGTTTCTGATGATGGAAGTGATGCAGTGTGGACTTAACTGGACCATGATGATGAAAAAGCGTGAGATATTTCGATCCTGCTTTGACAATTTTGAATATGATAAGATTGCTAAGTATACAGAGGAAGATATTGCGAGGATTCTTGAAGTTTCGGGAATGATTAAGTCTCGTAGGAAGATAGAAGCTATCATCAATAATGCGAAGTGCTTCCAGAAGATCCGGGAGGAGTTTAGTTCATTTGATGCATATCTTTGGGCTTATTCGGATGGTAAGACCATTCTATATAACAAGCATGGGGATGGTTATATTCCGGTCAGTAATGGTCTCTCAGATGAGATTAGTAAAGATCTGAAGAAACGTGGTTTCAAGTATCTTGGAACTGTAACGGTATATTCGCATTTGCAGGCCTGTGGAATGATAAATGATCACGGCTCTGACTGTCCATGCTATAAAAGGATTAATGCAGCAAATCCGACAGTAAGAAAGCGAAGATACAAGGAAAAACAGATACAATATTTCGGATAAGAAAGTGTGATGATTTGAGTAAAGACTTTAAAGAAAACTATCGTTAACTGAAGATAAAGAAAATGACACTGTGATTTGAATGGAAAACGTTCGGTGTCGATTAGAAAGATTAAGAGTAATAGAATCGTAGATACAAAGAAAAAGGGGGACTGAAGTATGAGTAGATTAAAAGATCTCAGAAAATATGTATATAAAGAACTGTATAAAATGGATGATAAGGATGAGAGGACGGCAGCAATAACACATTTAAATGGTGTGGCTCTTGCAGCAACCATGATAGCGAAAAAGAGAGGCTTCGATCCAGAAGTGGCTGCAATGGCTGGAGTGCTTCATGATCTACATGCATATAAGACAGGCTCCTACGATGAACATGAGCATAAGGGATCAGAACTCGCTCGAGAGATTCTTGAAAAACTAGAGTTGACAACTCCAGAAGAGACAGACTTGATCTGTTCAGCGATATATCATCATGGTGATAAGCTTGTGGTGGACAGTCCATTTGACGAGCTATTAAAGGACGCTGATGTAATATCTCATACATTAAATGATCCGACAAAGCCAATAAAGGATAAAGAAAAGGCTAGGTACGAGAGCCTTTGTGAAGAGTTTGGAATGCAATAAATATCTAAAACTTCCCACATGAAAAAGTGGGTTCGCACCTTGAAAACTCAATAGTGTAGCTAAAAAAATAGTTTGCTTATGCGGCTGATTGCATTTTTGACAGAGCATCTTGAAGATATGATGGTAATCTAAGAACAAAATCTTCAATAAATGCTGACATTTGTTCGTCAGTTACATTAAAGATTTCTCCTATGCTTGCAAGCATAGCCTCCATTAGAATCTGCATTGAATGCCGAAAAGATATATCTTCCAATTCATTTGAGAGAAAGAAAAATATCTCCCCGAGAGTTCTACTTCCTGATCATTTTGTGGTATACTAGACATGGCATAAATCTCCTTTCGGTGTTTTGCTTTTTAGTCGATTCTATTATATCATAAAGGATGTATTTATGCCTTTTCCTTTGGCTACATTATTGAGTTTTTAAAGTACATTTCACACCGTTTGGGTGTGGGAAGTTTTATTTATCTAGACGAAGCACTTGCTGGAAAAGACAGAATTATCGAAGAGTTACAGAAAAAAATTAATTCAACTATAGCATATGACAGCGGGTTTATGAGGAGAATTTATGGTTACTATAAAAGAAATAGCTGAGATATGCGGTGTATCTGCTACAACGGTCTCAAATGTTTTGAACGGAAAAGCCAAAGCAAGTGAAGAAACCAGACAGAAAATACTGAAAGCAGTGGAAGAATATGGTTATACACCGAATGCCATAGCTCAAGGACTCAGAAACAGAAGATCGAAGGTTATAGCTGTTATATCCGAAGATATAGCTCAGTTTACATCTCCTGCCATTATAGAAAGCATAGTAGAAATTTGCGAAAACTGTGATTACAGGGTAGTTGTTTATAACCTGCGACTATATGACAGATGGCAGGATACCTGGTACGGAGACGAAGAAAAATATCACTCAATCGTTAATCCGATTATCAGGGATATAAGGTCATCTCAGATTGATGGAGTCATCTATGTTGCAGGTCATGCAAGAATGATTAAAATCTTTAACAAGGACTTTGAACTTCCGGCAATAATGTGTTATGCATTTTCGGATTCAAAAGAAATTCCATCGGTTGTTATTGATGACAAATCCTCAGCCTATGAGGTGGTATCATATCTTATCTGTAAAGGCCACAAGAGAATAGGGTTTGTTGGAGGGCGTGCCGATAATATTCACACCGTGAAGAGACTTTTGGGTTATCAGAAAGCCTTATATGACAATAAAATATTTTATGATCCGGAGCTCGTATACTACGGTGACTGGTCAAGGGAGTCAGGCTATAAAGGGGCTAAAGAACTTTTTGATAAACATATTTCGGCATATTTCGGAATATCCGATCGCATGACCGGAGGAATATACGATTTTCTGTATGAGAAAAATGTGCCTATCGGAAAGGATATATCAGTGGCAGGGTTCGATAACGAAAATATATCTTCATTCTTCCGACCAGCTCTTACAACCACTGAATTACCGCTTAGAGCAATAGGGAAAAAAGCTGCGGAACTCATTCTGGA
>JAILEL010000227.1 GCA_024687845.1 Eubacterium sp. | reverse complement strand
AGTGAAGAAGCAAGCTATCAAAAAAGAACTGCTATGTCCGCTCAAAGACTTGAAGATATGAAGACGGGTTAATACACACTTGGGGGTGGAGTTGTGGATCCACTTCCTGAAGATGCTCCATTTTTTGTTAAAGATTATTATGATTATTACAAGACGGACAGAGGTTATCATGCCAGAAGTCTTAATTCAAATGGTGGCTGGAATGTAATTGGCTGTGAGTCCTTTGTTAATCAGCCTATACTTCAGTACAGCAATGAGATTAGAAGTGCAGTTCTTCTGATTCATGGTGAAAAAGCACATTCATGTTATTTCTCAAAGGATGCATATAAGGATATGATCCAAGATAGCAAGTATACTGACAATAAGGAACTTATGATAATTCCTGATGCTGTACACACAGATTTATATGATGGTGGCGATAATGATTATATTCCATTTGATAAGCTGCAGAACTTCTTTGAAAAATATTTAAACGCTTAAATGCTTAAAGTACTATCATTTCAAAACCTTCTCCAGTTTTATAGAGTGCCGATTGTGGCACTCTTTTTACATAAAAATATCATAAAAATACCATAAATATACCATAAACGGTTATAAATGATTGCGAGTATCCGTTTTATGTATTATAATGGGTGTACAAATACCATTAATGTATCAAAATTGGAAAGGAGTGGCTGCTATGACTATCGAGGAAATGAAGCAAAGAAAAATAGAATTAGGTTATTCATACGAAAAAATATCAGAACTCTCCGGAGTTCCGGTGGGAACCCTTCAAAAGATTTTTAGTGGAGAGACTTCTTCGCCCAGATACAAAACTATTATGGCTCTTAGTAATGTTCTGGGAGATAAGGACACCATTTATGAGGTGAATGAATCTGTAGGCGCATATAATGCAAATTATATAAAAAGTCAGAAAAACGAATCTTCAACTTCTATATATGAAGGGGAGAAAACGTTGGATGATTATCTGGCTCTTCCGGAGGGGACGAGGATTGAGCTGATTGATGGTAAATTCTATGATATGGCAGCTCCAACTACTATACATCAGAGTATAGGGTTTCAGATAGGGGTTCAGTTAAACAGCTATGTCAAAGAGAATGGTGGAAAATGCGTTCCTTTTGTAGCGCCTACGGATGTTCAGTTGGACTGTGATAATAGGACCGTGGTCCAGCCGGATGTACTTGTTGTATGTGACAGAAACAAGATTACCAGAGCCAGAATAGTGGGGGCACCTGATCTGGTTGTTGAAGTAGTTTCACCTACAAATATTGTCACAGATGTAATGATCAAACTTTTTAAATATAAGAATGCTGGTGTCAGAGAATACTGGATAGTATATCCTGATGAAAAAAGAGTTACAGTCTTTGATTTTTCAAAGAATATAGGTCCAAAGGATTATTCTTTTGAAGATACTATACCTGTTGCTATATGGGATGGAGACTGCAAGATAGACTTCAGTTATATCTATAGTCAGATAGACTTTTTGTATTAAAGATAATATTCATGCTTTTTGAGTTAACCGTGAATAATAACTAAATTGTTAATCTTCGTGTTGACAGAATAAAAAAAGAAGAGTATCCTATGAACATCTTTTTTCAAATTCAAGGAGTTTTATTACATGCGTAGATCAGTTCTCGCAACTTCACATGTGTGGATGAGATCATCTCTAGTCAGACTAGTGAATGGTTTTAATTTGATATGTGAAAGTTCGGGAATTAGAGAAGTGTAATATACTATTTAATTTTATTTTTTTTATTTATTAGTATTTTCAAACCACCTATCTGGTTCAGATAGGTGGTTTTTTTGAAACACAGGCAGAATAGTCAAGAAAGAAGGAAAATAATATGATACTACGAAATTATAAGAAAGAAGATTCGTCAATAATTGCCACATGGCTGAGAACTGAGGAAGAACTATATAAATGGTCGTCTGACAGATTTAATAAATTTCCGCTGGAAGAAAATGATATTGAAGAGAACTATGCACCGCAGCTTTTAACAGGCAGATTCTTCCCACTTACAGCAGTTGATGAAGAGGAAAATGTAATAGGACATTTTATTATAAGATATCCAAGAGAAGATGATGACAGTAGTGTGAGATTCGGGTTTGTAATAGTTGCTCCGGAGTTCCGAGGAAAAGGCTATGGAAAAGAGATGCTTATTCTGGGAGTAGAGTATGTAAAAGAAAACTTAAGTGCAAAAAGGATTGATCTTGGAGTATTCGAGAATAATGAAAGTGCAAAGCACTGCTACGAAGCAGTAGGATTTAAAGAGTACAGTATAAGGGACTGCGAGCTGCCAATTGGAAAATGGAAATGTATAGATATGGAGATGTATGTGTAGATTATTCATTACGAACAAATCTCAACTATAGAAACAAGAGCCTGATTGACGAGATTCCGGCAGGAGAATGAAGATGTTTAAGAATGGAGGTACAAGATTATGATCATAAAAGATATAGATGGAGGAAAGATATGGTACTTGAAGAATTCAGCAAGGAAAAGGATTCGATAATCAATCCTTGGAACTTTATAGAAAAATTACCAGGTGTTCCGAAGGTGGCTATAAGCTGCTATTCATTTGTGACATTTGACAGGATGCTGGCAGGTTTTGAAAAGCGTGAACAGATCTGGGAATTTAAGGTCGCAAATCAAAGTATTCCGATATATAAGGTAGAAAGAGATGGTAAGGAATATGTTTTATTCAACTGTGATGTG
>JAILEL010000142.1 GCA_024687845.1 Eubacterium sp. | reverse complement strand
GATATTATCCATAAGCATACCTCCTGTTTCGAATTGTCAGCTGAGATTTACTTTTTCTAGGTTTTATAAATGCCTTTTGTATATCTGACAATTCTAATTATATAGAGGTAGATGTCCCTTAATCAGGACACAACTCTTCCGTACACACGGAAATCATTTGCCTCAGTGATAGGGATAGGATCATATTTTGGATTTAAAGAGATTAGTTCGACATAGTCAGGTTCTTTATGGAGTCTCTTACAGTACGCATTGCCATCAAGATAGAAGATACCGATATCTCCGTCGAGCAGTTCGGTTGTGCGTTCTACCCATACTATCTGTCCATTCAGATATCTTGGTTCCATAGAATCTCCATTAAGTCTTATACCGAAATGAGCCTTTTCTGGAACTTCACTTCCAACCTCTTCAAGTTCGTATTCATCGCCGTCAAGAAATTCACCAGATCCGGCAGATGCAGGTAGAAGATAGAGTGGAAGCTTTCTTCTTGGAAAGCTTATTACCTTATTTGTTTCTTCGGACTGTATATGATACTTATCTGTCATTCCAAGTATATTTATATAATCCAATGCCTTTTCTTTTCCTTCAGGAGTCAGAATAGAAAATGGATTATCTGGATTCGGTTCGATAAATACTGAGTATATATCTGTTATTCCATATATCTTACATAATAAAAGGAACTGCTTTGGGCTTGGGGATGAAGTGCTCTTTTCCCATGCGGATATGCTTTTATTAGATATTTCCTGATCAAGAGCTGAAAGCTTTTCGGCTGCTTCTTTCTGAGATAATCCAGCAGCTCTTCTGTATTTACCTAAAGTTTCTCCTATCGTTACCATTGAATCACCACCTAATTTTTTATTATATATCATTCACAAGATGTGTCGATCACCTGTATATGACTATACAACATCTCGTGCTAAAAGACAAGAAAAATCTTAAAATGCTGGAATAAGGGAACAATATTGCACTTGAAATCTGTAAATATTAGAATTATAATAGCCCTACAGTAAATGATTACTGCTAATTACTAAAAGCGCTTTTGAGTAGATTTTATTAAGGAAAATATTGAAAAGGAGAGGATGCGAATGATTGAAGAAAGCCCTTATAAGATCTATGTAGATGTAAATGTTGAATTTACAAAGGATGGTAGCTTGATTCCAAAAGCAATCCATTGGAGTGATGATAAGACTTATGAGATAGAGAAGATTACTGATGTTAGGCGCGCAGCAAGTCTTATCGCTGGAGCAACAGGAATAAGGTATACCATTTATGTAGAAGGCTATGAGAGTCATTTGTATTACGGTGATAATCATAGATGGTTTGTTGAAGGTAAACAGAAACGTGAGGAAATGATTGAAAGTGCTTGAGTTATATAACGCTCAGCACTCCATTAAATCCATAAATCTGTATAGGGTTGATATAGGTGAACTAGTGATGCCTCTGGTTCATATTCTTAGTAGGTTATTACACGACATACTGATGTGATAGATGCTAAGATGCCGGATAATCGATAATCCGGTCTATGATTCTCTGACAGCATTACTTGGAGAAGGTGACATTTCCCTTTCCTTCGAAAAGTACATTTTAAAGATTGTATTGAGAAGGAGTGTTTCGAATGAAAAAGGTTGGTTTTACAGTAGATTATACGACAGATACTATTGAACTTAGATGCAGCAAATGTAACATGAAATTGATGGACTATATGATCCAGAACGATGATACAGCATGTGCTCTGAATGGAGTATGTCTTAAGTGCTCCAGGTGCAAGAGGGTTATAATGCTGATGAAATATACGGAGGCAGTCATCAGACAAGGATGTGTGATTGCGAATAACAAGACAGTAAAGAAAATATGACTATAAGATTCTCTGACTAAAGGGAATCTGAATATATAACAAATTAATAAGGCTCACCTGATAAGTGGCACATCAAAATGAATCAGAGGTTCCGACTGATTCTGGTGTGGACCATATGGACGCAGGGAACTCATTACCACAAGCGTGGTTTTGATTCCATTGCGTCCTTTTTTGTTGTCTATTGATTTATCCGTCCAAGATTCTTGGGCTGGTACATCAGTGGATAACTTTACCGGTAAAAAATGACTGGCCAGTCAACATCCCTGAAATACAAATTTCAGGAGGTACGGTTATGTACGATGCTAAAGAAGTAGGAAAGAGGATTAAAAATTTAAGAAAACAGAAGGGAATGACTCAGGACGAATTGGCAGCAGTGTTTAAAACTGAAAGTAGTGTCATATGTAAGATAGAAACTGGAAAACAGACTATCTCTATTGATTATGCGGTAGACATCGCGACTTATTTTGAAGTGTCTATTGATTACCTGATAAATGGTGATGCTGTTGTAGATGATAAGATTTCAATGGCATTTGCTCAGGTCCCTTTCTGTAAGAAGGAAATGGTGAAGAGACTGATACTTGATTTGATAAAAGTATCTTTATGAAAAAAGAAAATACCATTCGCGACATCTTAATTTCCATTTACAACAGATTTTGTATATGTATTCTTAGGCTGTTGTATTATCCAGACATAAGTTAAATGAGAGCGGACAAATCGCAAGAAATAAACGAAAGATGAGGATATAAAAATGGAGAATACAAATAAGAAAGAAAACAAGAAGGAGATAGTTAAAGGAGCAGTTATCGGTTTTGCAGTAGGTGTTATCTGGGAGCTTATGATCATCACACCACTTATGAGTGACTGGACACTGAGAAGCATTATAGTTGCACTCACAGTTTCAGGTTGTGGATGCAGTATTGC
>JAILEL010000141.1 GCA_024687845.1 Eubacterium sp. | reverse complement strand
TATCTGGAATGGACCGACTCTTTTGGGAAATATGCTTACACGCGAATATGTAAATGGCAAAGTAGGAGAACTTCCATTTCTGGATCTCTGGGACAGCTTCTGGGATACACATAAAATCTCTGATGGGCAGCTGCTGAGTCTATATTATATGTGTAAAGAACTGCAATATAGAGAGACTATATTTGGATATCTGGATCATTTTAGATCAGTACTTGCTAATCTGTTCGGTCCTTTGTTTGCTTCTAAAAACTTTTATGGGGGCAGGTATAGAAATCAGGTTTATGCGGTGCTGGGTTACTACATTACCAAGCGAAACATTTTAAAGGATAATAGGAAATATATTGCTGCAGTAACAATGCTTTATATGAATCTCACCAAGGAAAGTCTGGAATATACATTTACTAAGGAAAAATATAAAAACGAATGGAACAGGAGAAGTGCAGAAGACGGTGTAAAATATAAAAAGAGTATATTTGATACACCTATCATTGATGATGCAATGATGAGTATCAGTATGGAGGACAGAAACTTCCCGATTCATTATGCATTCTATAACGGAGTGGTTCAAAAGCATGTTAAGAATAAGAGCATTGTCATTGGAAACTATGGCTCTTTCGCATATAATTCAGGAAAAAATATGGGGCCACATCCGCTGGACTATATAAGAGCTGCAAATTCAGGATTTATTTCAAAGGATTTCATGTATAAATCTTTGATGCAAAAGACTGTTATCAAGGAATCATTATCGAGCCTGTCCAATATTGCCAAATTCATTTATGAGTCGGATATTACTGTATCATCCCGTACTAGAGGTTATTCATGGTATGGAGGAGGAATAAAGTCTTCTGTTTCGACTCTTCTAAAGACAGGCATGGAGGATGTTAAGAGAGAGGACCTCTCTGAGAAGGATGAGAAGATACTTGCTCTGGCAGAGGAATGTTATAAAAATATCTGCGGGTTTGTTATGAATACAGAACTTGTGAGAGGCGATACAGAAACAGATTATTCCCGTGCTTCGCTCTCTCTGAACAGAGTTTATGGTGTGGATTATCTTGTGAGAATCCTGGGAGCACTCGGTGAGGAAACTCTAGATAGATCATCATATTTCTATTCTTATTCGAGCAGATCTATATCGAAGAGAGAAAGCTTATCGCATCTTCTGTCTATCTGTATTCCAGATCCAAGAGAGGGTGATAAGGCTGCTCAGGCAGAAAAACTAAGATTGCTTGTTAAGGGAACTGACATCAAAGAAAACCGACTGATTGAGGCGGGACTCTATTCGCCAGAATGGCTTCCAATCATTGGAGAATATCTTGGATGGGAAGGCTTCATGTCGGGATGTTATTATTTCATGGCTCATATGAATGAGAAGTTTGATGATAAGAGAGCAGCGATTATTGCAAAATACACGCCGCTTAATGAGCAGGAGCTTAATGATGGTGCATTTGATATAAACTGGTTCAATGAAGTATATAAGACTCTAGGTAAGAAGAGATTCGATGCAATCTATAAAGCTGCCAAATATATATCTGATGGTGGTAAGCATACGCGTGCAAGAAAATATGCCGATGCTGCAAGAGGAGAGATGGATCCGGTTAAAACCGCAGCGGACATTGAGAAGAAGAGAAATAAAGATCTGCTCATGGCATATGCTCTGATTCCGTGTAAGGAAAATGAAAAGAAGGATAGATATGGATTTATCCAGAAATATATGAAGGAGTCAAAGAAGTTTGGTGCCCAGAGAAGAGCCAGTGAAAAGGCTGCGGCTGAGATGGCTATAAAGAATATGGCAACTGCTTCCGGCTTCAGTGATGAAACAAGATTTATTCTTAAGATGGAGAGGGAGATAGCTTCTGGGCTTTCAATGTATTTTGAACCTCATGAGGTGGATGGTTATCTGGTATCTCTTTCACCGGATGATGCCGGTAAGCTTAATTTCTTAATTAAAAAGGGTGATAAGACTCTTAAGTCTGTTCCGGCAGGAATAAAGAAGAAAGACTATATAGTCGATATAACAGAGGCTAAGAAGACCTTTACCGAGCAATATCGTAGAACCCGTATTATGATGGAAGAGGCAATGGAAAGTGAGACGGAATTCTTCGTATCAGAAATCCTCGACATGAGTACGGATGCTGTAATCGGACCAATGATCAACAAGCTGATATTTATACAGGGAGATTTCATAGGATTCCCGGATGATATTCGTACAGCAGAGCTGGGAGGAAAAACAACGGTTCTTGTTGCTCATCCATATCATTTGTATAAGGCAGGAAGATGGCATGAATTCCAGAAGATCTGTTATGACAGACAGATCAAGCAGCCATTTAAGCAGATATTCAGAGAACTCTATGTGAAGACTGATGAGGAGCGGGATATCTATGAAAGTCGTAGATATGCAGGAAATCAGATCAATCCTAAACAGACTGTTGGTGTTCTGAGAAATAGAAGATGGATAGCTGATGCAGAGGCTGGTCTTCAGAAGGTATATTATAAAGAGGACATAATAGCGACTATTTATGCGCTTGCCGATTGGTTTTCACCGAGTGATATCGAGGCACCAACTCTTGAGTGGGTATGCTTCTATGACAGAAAAACCTTTGAGAGAAAACTGATAAGTGAGATTCCTGATATCATTTTCTCAGAAGTAATGCGTGATGTAGATCTTGCGGTGAGCGTTGCTCATGCTGGCGAGATTGATCCAGAAATGTCACATTCAACAATTGAAATGAGACGTGCGATTGCAGAATTCGTAGTTCCTATGTTCAAGCTGAAAAATGTTACATTTACTGATAGTCATGCTCTGATAAAGGGTGAACGTGGAAGCTAC
>JAILEL010000139.1 GCA_024687845.1 Eubacterium sp. | reverse complement strand
GGCTGCGAGGATCATGAGTTGTTAATGCCAATTCCCTTGTCAGAACTGCACTTGAATCCAATGATAACGCAGAATCCAGGATATTAGGCCAAATATTATAATCTCAATGGAAATGATAACTAAAAGACTGATAATAGTACTACTGGCAATTATGCCGTTATGGATGCTTGCTCAAAATACATCCCCCGGCGTTATTTTGGAATTATCCAATGGAGAAGTTATAGAGATAATCCTAGCCGATAATCCCAAAATTACATTTGATGGTGTAAAAGTATATTTAGAAACAGCTAAATATAAAGTGAATTATAAATCATCTGAAGTTAGTAAAATTAAGATGGCGGAAATTAAAGATGCTACTTCTTTAGAAAGTAAAAAAGATGATACAGGTTTATTTGAGATAAATGGAGATTATATTCGTTTCTATGGTTTTGAAAAAGGTGCTGAGATAAATGTTTATGCGATGACTGGAATGAAACAAATTAAATATATTGTCAGTTCGAACGGTTGCTTTATGTTACCAATGAGCTCTTTATCAAAAGGTATTTCAATAATAAGTATTAAGAACCAAACTTTTAAAATTGTGAAAGAATGAAGAAACTATTCCTTATATTATTTATTACGATAATAAATATTCCGATATTTGCTCAGACAATAAACGTGCATTTCAAAAATGGTCAAACAATTAATCTGAAATCTTCAAATGTGGATTATTTAGATTTTTCAGAAAAAGAGAGCATACCACCAGTAACAGATATGGAAGCTGTTGATTTAGGGCTTTCAGTCTTGTGGGCATCTTGTAATTTGGGAGCAAAAAAGCCAGAAGAGGCTGGTGATAAATATGCTTGGGGTGAGGTTAAGACCAAATCTTCTTTTGAGCCAGAAGACTATGCATTTTACGATAAAGATTTAAAAGTCTGTATGAATATTGGAAACTCAATATCGGGTACTGAATTTGATGCGGCAAGGGTAAATCTTGGAGGAAGTTGGAAGATGCCAACGGCTGGTGATTTTGCTGAATTAAACCAAAAATGCACTTGGGAATGGACTAAAATAAATGACGTGCTTGGTTATAAGGTAACTGGTGAGAATGGTAATTCAATATTCTTGCCAGCCCTATATTATGAACAGAGTGGTAGATTTTGGACTGGCGATATGACCCATGATGATGGTTCAAGATTAGATTTCGCTACGAGTTTCTTTATCCATCCCGATAGACATGGTAACGACTCTAACCAATATCGATATAATGGATTATTTATCCGACCTGTCAAAGTTAAATGATTTTATAAACAATAAGAAACAATTTGTAGTATGAAAAAGATCATTATTTTATTCCTGTTATTTTGCTTGTCAGCTAATATTCACGCACAAATAAAAATATTAGATGATAAAAGAAGAGTTGTCGATAATATAATATCTGGTATGACTTATCCGAATATCTCTAAAGATGATGAAAATAATTTCTATTTGGTTAATAGCAACGAGTGCAAAACAGGCAATTTACAAGTTATAAAACTTGGGAAAAAGGATGATGCACTCAAAACTTTTGATTTTTTCCAATCCTTCATTAAGGATGAAAATGCTGGAGCCTTTATAGATATTCAGGATGAATCTACCGGATATAAATTTAGGTTATTTAGAGTGAATCTTATGGGTCAAGGTGGGATAAGATTTGAAAGTCTGGATAATCAATATGATTGTCCATCTGTCTTATACATTAAGAGTATTAAGGAGGCTATAAAAATAGTAGAATCAACCAATTAGTGGATATTGAATTACTCAGCGAGGCTTTTGATAGTAATGCTCCCTTAGTAGCTAAAAAAAATGCGAAAGATAATAAGTTGAAGAAATAATAAAAAATATGATTATAAAAGAGCTTCATGAGAAATTAAAAGAATTAGAAAGCCTTCTTGGAAATTCGGATGCCGAGAGTGAGGCTCGTATGGATGAAATAGCCAAATGGCTCCATGATCACAAGACGCCTCAGACAGAGCCGATCATTGCAAAATGGATGGATGATTGGGTAGCCGAAATGGAGGTTGATATAGAAGATTTGAAAAAAGAAATTGGCTCCGCTCAGTTGCTTTTAAATTAAACATCTGATTGTTTTCTTTCACACTTGCCCTGGTGCTTGAGCCTGCATCAGGGCTTTATATATTTATTATCCTAATAAATCTTTATTTATTTGGTGTTTTGGTTCTTTTGCCTTATCTTTGTAGGCTGAAACGTATAAGTATGGCTACAAGACTATTCGATATGGAGCAGATTGCATGCATGCTGGCGATTGATATTGAGTCGCCGCAGAATAGCCTTGTGCAGCCGAGTGGGGGGTAAATTTGATCTTCTCACCCCACATCACTTAGACAAAGAATCATTATACGATAATCCTATTGTCCTGAACCTTCAGGACATATCCGGCGTGAATCAGGCTCCGTCCAGAGAGTTTTATAACTCTGCTGACGGAGCCGCTTTTGCGTCGCTATTCGTTTACAATTCTACCAATGCGAATTAAACTATGTACCAGCCAGTCGATTATAAGCAGAAATACAAAGATACACGAAAGGAGCTCTCTGAACTGAAGAAAATCGTTCAGAGTCAGGATAAGTATATCGTCAAGCTGCTCGATAGGCTCGCTGAGAAGAATAAGAAGGAACTACTTCAAGATAACAAGGTCTTACAGAAGGCAAGAGAAAGATCAAGGCTTCTGGCTAAAGAACTGAAAGAGACACAGAAAAAGCTTGATGAGAAGAGCGAGGCACTTGAACGAATGACAAGGTTGCGCTTTAAAAACATTGATCTCCAATCCCTGAAAAAGGAATCAGCACCTATCATTGATCCCAGACCACA
>JAILEL010000098.1 GCA_024687845.1 Eubacterium sp. | reverse complement strand
AGAAATCCAAGTAAACAATCCCTAAATAATAAAGTTATCTATAAGCCTTACTTTATTATTTATCTTAACAGCAATCGCCACAAGAACTTCACCTTTTATCTCATCGATGCTTTCCATAGTAAGGTTATTAACAACCTCTACATATTCAACCTCAGCCATTGGTTCAGTTTCGATGAGCTCTTTCATTTTTGAGATTACAACCTTTGATTCATGCTCTCCTTTTTCTATAAGCTCCTGACCAAGCTTTATTGATTTGCTTAGAATGAGTGCAGCCTGTCTTTCCTCAACATTCATATATGTATTTCTTGAGCTCATTGCAAGTCCATCAGATTCTCTGACTATCGGACAACCTACTATCTCAAGTGGCATATTCAGATCCTTTACCATTCTTTTAATAACCGCAAGCTGCTGAGCATCTTTCTGACCAAAATATGCTCTATCTGGACCAACAATATTAAACAGCTTGGTAACTACAGTACAAACACCTCTGAAGTGAACCGGCCTTGATAAACCGCATAAATGGTTTGTAAGTCCATTCATATCTACAAAGGATACAAATCCGTCGCCATACATTTCTTCAGGTTCCGGATTAAAAACAAGGTCTGCCCCAGTGGTTTCACAAAGGAGTGCGTCTCTCTCAATATCTCTTGGATAGCTTTCAAGGTCTTCATTCGGTCCAAACTGAGTTGGATTGACAAATACACTTACAACAGTTCTGTCATTCTGCTGAACTGATGCTTTAATAAGTGACTGATGACCCGCATGAAGATATCCCATAGTAGGAACAAGACCAACAGTCTCACCCTTCTGTCTCCATTTAGCAACCTGTTTCCTCACTTCATCAACTGTTTTTACAACTTTAAAAGACATTATAACTTCCTCCGATTTATATTCATATCTATATAAAAGAATGTACTAATTACATTGTTTCTTTAATAGCTGTATCCAATACATCTTTTTCAATCTTATAATTGTGTTCTTCTGCAGGATATGTTCCGGCTTTAACCTCGGCATCATATGCTCTGAAGCCCTCCATCATCATCTCACCTACATTAGCAAAGTGCTTTACAAACTTTGGTTTGTAATCACTGAACATAGCAAGCATATCCGCATAAACAAGTATCTGTCCATCTGTTCCAGCTCCACCGCCAATTCCAATAGTTGGAATAGATATCTGCTCTGTCACATAGGCTGCCAGTTCAGCAGGTACACATTCCAAAACTATAGAAAATGCACCAGCCTGTTCAAGAAGCTTTGCATCTCTTATAAGCTTTTTAGCAGAGTCAACGTCTCTTCCTTGTGCCCTATATCCACCAATAGCATTTATAGACTGTGGTGTAAGTCCAATATGTCCCATAACAGGAATGCTCGCCTTAACTATAGCTTCAACCTGTGGAATGATTTCTTCACCACCTTCAAGCTTAACAGCACCGGCTCTTCCTTCCTTCATAAGACGACCAGCATTTATAACAGCATCATAAACGGATGCCTGATAAGACATAAATGGCATATCTATTACAACAAGACTGTTTTCTGCTCCTCTGGCAACTGCCGCTCCATGATGAATCATATCCTCCATGGTTACAGAAACAGTATCAGGATATCCCAGCATTACATTTCCAAGGGAATCTCCTACAAGAATTCCATTGATTCCAGCCTTATCAACAAGCTTTGCTGTTGAATAATCATAAGCAGTAAGCATGGATATCTTCTCGCCCTTTTTCTTCATTTCCTTAAATGTCACACATGTATTCTTCATAAGCTCTCTCCTTTCAGTAGACTCTCGATTTCTGAGTAGTCTCTGTCTTTATTTTTCTTTTTTGCAAGCTTTAAAACTTCTTTGGAAACTTCTTTATATAATATTTTATCTTCAGCATCAAGGGCCTTAAGATGGTTCCTTATCGTGTTGGAATCTCCTCTTTCAAGCGGACCAGTAAGTTGTCTGTCAGGTCCGATTTCAGCCGCAGCAATAGCATTATCCACAAAAAGTCCTTTAAGTGAATTCTTAGCATCCTCATCCGAAAAACCACATTCCGTCATTAACCTTATGGCTGTTCCATATAGTCCACATACCATATTACTTGCCACAACCGAGGCAGCGTGATATTTAGCTTTATCGCTGCTATCAATCACAGCAGAGTTAAGACCAGCATCAGTGAAGATTTTTCTGACTTCATTCAGATACTTTTCATTTCCTTCAATTGTAATAAATGCATTGGAAAAATTCTTATAAGACTCATATCTATCTGATATGGCATAAATAGGATGAATTGAATAACCATAAACCTGAACGGATTTACCTTCAAATATCCCGGAAGACATGGCGCCACTCGTGTGGCACATTATTTTGCCAGCAAGATGCGAATCACAGATATCATCAAACACCTGTGCAATTGCGTTATCGCTGACTGTCAGAATAACAGCATCACTATTCTCAATCAATTTCTCAGCATTTTCAAAATATTCAGTATCAGTAAATTCAGCCGCATCTCGGGCATGTTCCGGTGTCCGGCTATAATATCCGGAAACCTTGGCACCATGCATGGTCAGATATTTACCCATTGTAAATCCAACCCGTCCGGCTCCAATAAATCCAATCCTCATATTATCACCTTCTTTCTGTAAGTTTTTTAAGACATACTTTGCAGAAAACATAGGTGATGCTGCCGAGTTTTAAAGGGATCATCAGGTATAGTTTCTTTCGAATACCATCCAAAGCGCAGTATAAAGGAAATGTTCTATTTTGTAAAGATATAAAATTGATATAAAATATGTAAAATTCGTGTTCTTCGGACAACTATATGTTAGGACGTTATGTTACAGTGTGCTCTTCAGGCTTATATAAGTCCCAAGAAGTTCATTTATCTCAACAAAGTCGCCCTTATCTATTGAATCTCTTAAAACATTAAGGAAATCCACATCTTCAGCACCATAAAGCCCCATTGCAATATCCGAATATATCTTTCTGATCTGATTCAGATCTTCTATATAGGTTGCTTCCCTCATTGCTCTAAGCTTATCTATATTTATTATCTCTGAATCGTTATAGCCCGAACCAGAGTACTCTTTATCATCATAAGAGGAATCATCGTAATCATTTTCATCATAATCTGGAGCACCATATTCAGATTCATTACCATCTGAAGTTTCAGCCACCTCTCCACTATAAACATCAGCTTTTCCAGCTGCCGGCATTTCAGCTCTGTCTTTTTCTGAAACATTACCTTCAGAATCAGCAGCATGGGAATTAAGGACTCCTGTATTTCCATGAAGTGCAGCATATTCTTCATCTGATAATCCCTTGCTGTCCTCAATATATTTCAGATAATCGCTTATAGAGTTATTAATAACCTTAAGCGAGTCAAATACAAGATTGATATTATCCCTGACGTATGTTTTATTTCCAAGATTGATTGCATTTTCTATTCTGAGAGTTATCTCTGCCGCCTCAAATGCACCTATATTCTGACATCCATTTCTTATATTATGAATTTTATTTCTAAAGCCTCTGTAATCGTTATTGAACTTGTAACGAAGTTCTTTGGCTGAATCCTTATTCTGATTATAAAATGTACTAAGGATTCTGTTATATACATCTATACTTCCACCAATTCTCTCAAGAACCCCTGCCACATCGAAGACATCCTCTAATCTCTTAAGGCCTTCGCTGTATCTGGACTCAGTAATGTACTGGGTAACATCATTAGTTCTGTATTTAATCTTGTCAGGAGATACATTTCTCAAAAGTATTCCGGCAAGAACTGTTATATCGAAAGGTTTAAGAACTACATCAGCAAAGCCTTCGTCTATAATATCGTGACGGTTCTTTCCTATAACGTCTTCAGACATAGCAATAACAGGCAGTCTGCGGAATGAATCTCCTGACAGCTCCCTTATTTCTCTCAAACAGTCTATACCATTCATTACTGGCATCGCTATATCCATAAATACAAGGTCATAGTCATTATTCATAACCATATCAATAGCACTTGGTCCGTTTGAGGCAGTATCACATTTTATCTCCATAGTTGTTATTACATCTATAGCAACATTTCTGCTTATCTCAACATCATCTACCAGCAGAACACTAAGCTCAGGAGCCCACATTCTCTGAGCCTCTTCACGTGATACCCTATCTATGGTATTCTCATTAAGTGGAATAGCATTTCCCTCAGCCGATGGTTTAGTCTGATATATTGAGAATGTAAAGGTACTTCCAGCACCCTCTGTACTATCCACAGAAAGTTCTCCATCCATAATATCAGAGATTTTCTTAGCTATAGAAAGACTTACACCGTTGCCGGTTCTTATTACAGACTTCTTTGATTCATCTGGATAATATATCTCAAATATATGTTCCAGTGTATCTTCGCTTATACCGATTCCTGTATCTGAAATACTGAAAACCAGATTAACAGCATTTTCACTATCTGAGCCATTATCCTTTGAATCTTTACCACTATCCTCTCCAGTGATATCATAGCAGTCAACTGAGAGAATAATAGAACCCTCTTTGGTATATTTTATTGCATTTTCGAGAATAATAGACAGTACCGTTTTAATCTTATCGAAGTCGCCTATAAGAATATCAGGGATATTTTCACCCAGGTCCACAAGGAATTTGATTGGCTGTTCACTCAGATTGTTCAGCATATTGTCTGAGATATCACAAACCAGAGTGGTTATCGAATATGGTTCAGAAACAACCTGTTCAGCTCCTGATTCAAGTCTGGCAAGAAGGATTGTTTCATCTACCTTTCCAAGAACATCCTGACCAGAATTTATTATCTCTCTAAGTCCCTTTTCTGTATTCTGATCTGCTGTACCATCCTTCAGAATATTATTCGCAGAGCTAATCATTGCATTTATTGGAAGCTTGATGGCATTACTCATATTAGCCAGGTAGTCCGTCTTGGCAGAACTGCTCTTAATAATATCTTCATGTACCTTTGTCAGGTCCTCAAGCTCTCTGTTTTTACCCACGAACTTTTTCTGGAGTCTGAAGGCCGTCATAGTAATAAGCATCACAATAAGGAGCAGTAATGCAAAGAAGGAGTACCTTATACTCTTTCTTTCAAAAACGCCCATTTCTTTAACTATATTAAAGGAAAGCTGTTCCTTACTCTCTATTCCATCCCCATTGCTGGCAGAAACAACCAGAGTATATTTACCACCATCCAGGTTTGTATAAACCGCCTGAAGAACATCACTGCCCGACAGATATTCCGGCTCGTTATCAAAGCCTTCAAGCTGATATTTGACCTGAATATTTTCTCTATTCGAAAAGCTCAGTACCGCAAATGAGATTTCAACCCTCTGTGTATCAGCAGGTATAGTAATCTCTCCACCTATCTGATTGTAATAATATATCTCACCGTCTACATCTACTTCAGAAACAGTTATTCTCGGTGGAATATCATTTATATTTATATTTTTTGTATCAAATGTGATCACTCCGGTATTGGTGCATATATAAATAACCCCATCATCGTCAAGCAGGTTTCTTGCGCCCGAAGAAATCAGGCTGTCTACTCCGTCACCTGATGAATAATATCTTTCTGACAGTTCCTTTGTTCCAAGCAGTTCCTCTTCATCAGCGAAAATGAGTCCCTTTGAACCGATAATATATATCATATTTCCATTAGCTATACAGCTGTAGATATTATTTGAAAAGTCAATATTACTTACTGATCTGAAGGTTCCATCATAAAAAGTAAGTCCATTATTTGTTCCTATCCAGAGACCACTGTTACCTCTGGTTATAGAAGTTATCACATTTGAATTAAGTCCATCAGTCTGATTAAAATTCTGAATAATGCTACCAGATATTTTGTAAAGGCCTCCACCATCAGACCCCGCATAGATAACTCCGTCTTCATCCTGATACAAAGTATCTATATTGGAATATTCAAGTCCACTGTTATAGCCATAATTATTTAATATCTCACAGTTGGAGGAAATAATACTGATTCCATCTTCGGTACCGGCAGCAACATCACCATTCTGGAGAACATACAGGCATTTAACAAGATTACTGATGAGTCCGCCTGACTTACTTATTGAAGTATATTTACCATTTGGAGCGTATTTAACTACACCATATCTCCTGTAAGTTGCGAACCATATATTTCCATTATCATCACAGACTATATCTCTTATAGATGTACCATCCAGATATTGCGTAAGATCATTAGAAACAATCTTCATATCCTTATCAAAAATGAAAAGGCCTTCATCAGTTCCAATATATGTCTTATTATCTACTTTGCAGATTGCATTCGTAATATTTTCAGGAATTCCGTATCTGTTATTCATATTAGAGAACTTGCTCTTTGAAAGGCACAGAAGTCCTGCACGTTTTGAAGCAAACCAGAAATTCCCTTCATAATCTACAAGCATATCAGAAATATAGCTGTCCAACTTAAGATGATTAAGGGATACAAAGGAATCATCTGATCTGAAATATCCCACACCATTATCTGTACATGCATAAATCCTTGAACCAAGAACACTTATAGTATTAATACCATTTTTCCCGGAAAGAAGTGTTTTGGCACTGTTAAATCCACTCATGGTAATAACTTCATTTCCAATGGTTCCTATAAAAATCCTTCCATTTTCATCACTGGAAATAGAAGAAATCTCTTCTACGGTATAATCCGAAGAAGGTCTCTCCTCTACAGCACCTGCAGAATCTATCCTGAATATAGTATTTCCGCTATAGATACCCCATATTTCATCATTAACTGATGTAATACTGTCAATATTATGCTTAGCAAGATTCTCTATTCTGAAAAGAGTCATCTCTGGTTCAAGAACTGTATAAACTCCATAAGCACTAGCCACAAAGATGGTTCCATCACTGCTTTCACAAACATCATTTACACTTTTAACGCCACTGTAATATTCAGAATCAAAATGCTTAGACGTACCGCCTTCTATGTAGAAAAGTCCGTAATTATTTGTACATACCCAAAGTCTCCCCTTGGAATCCTGGAAAATGGAGTTAATATAATAAACATCCTGCTTATCCGTATCCCAAAGTGAGAAAAGTCTGAATTCAGCACCATTAAACCTGTAGAGTCCACCATCTGTTCCTATCCAGATATATCCGGACTGAGACTGATAAACACAATTAATCTCGAGACTTCCCAGACCACTGTCCTGATTATATATGATCTGTTTATAATCATTAAAAATGTCACTAGCTTCAACTGTACTCATTTCATTTCCATACATGCCAAAAAGGCATGTCGTTAAACATGCCATTATGACCAGTATAGATATATAAAGTACTGCTGATGACTTTTTCATTTTATGCCTCTCTCAGAAAAGCCTCATATCCTTTTTCTGTTTCGTAAATATCTGCCTTGGAAGTAACTTCCCAAGGAGCATGCATATTCAAAACAGCGATACCTGAATCAATAACTTCCATTCCATATAATGAAAGGATGTATGCTATTGTTCCTCCGCCGCCTTCATCAACCTTACCCAGCTCAGCTGTCTGATAATATACCTTGTTCTTCTCAAGGATGCCTCTGATTCGACCAATGTACTCTGCATTTGCATCATTTGATCCAGACTTTCCTCTTGAGCCAGTAAACTTATTAAATACCATTCCTCTTCCGAGAAATGCAGCATTTTTCTTTTCAAAACAACTGCTGTAAAGTGGATCGAAGCCTGCACTTACATCTGATGAAAGCATAGAAGAATTCTTAAGACATCTTCTTAATTGAATTCCACTATTATAACCAGCAAGCTCAAGTATCTCAGCAACAGTATTCTCGAAGAATTTGGACTCCATACCTGTTGCTCCAACTGAACCGATTTCTTCTTTATCTACAAGAAGTGTACAGGAAGTTTTTTCAGGCTTATCAACGTTCAGCATTGCAACCAGTGAAGTATAAGCACAAACCTTATCATCCTGTCCATATGCAATGATCATAGAAGAATCAAGTCCCATATCTCTTGGCTTTCCAGCTGGAACAATCTCAAGCTCAGCTGACATAAAGTCCTCTTCCTTGATTCCATATTTCTTTTCTAGTATAGCAAGAACCTGCTGCTTAACAAGATCCTTTTCACTCTTTTTAGCTTTCTTGTCCTTTTTATCTTTATCTTCATCTGATGACTTGGTATCCTTTCCTACTTTGAGAGGGCGTGATGCCACAAGGAGATCAAGAGCCTCACCTTCAACAGCTACACTGGCTTTTTTGCCCATCTGCTGCTGAGCCAGATGAATAAGAATATCGGTTACGCAGAATACAGGATCTGAATCATCCTCTCCGATTACAATATTCACTACTGTTCCATCAGTTTTTACAACAACACCATGAATCGCAAGTGGAAGTGTTACCCACTGATACTTCTTGATTCCACCATAGTAATGTGTATCAAGATAAGCAAGATCATCACTTTCATATAAAGGATTCTGCTTAACATCAAGTCTTGGTGAATCTATATGTGCTCCGAGAATGTTCATTCCTTCCTCAAGAGATTTTTTACCGATGTTAAAAAGTGCTACAGTTTTACCCATGCAAACTGCATATACCTTGTCACCAGCCTTAAGCTTCTTATTCTTCTTGATTGCTTCTTCAAGACTGATATAGCCTTTTTCCTTAGCTTTTTCAACTATATAAGCTGTTCCTTCTCTTTCTGTTTTTCCTTTAAAGAGATAATCCTTATAACCTTCACATAAAACATTTAATGCTTTTTCATCTTTGGAAGAATATTTCTTCCACGCATTTTTACGTTCCATTTTATTCAAGTCCTTTCTTTATAATTGAGACAGCCTTATCACAGTCCTCTTTCGTACAAATAAGTGGTGGTACCATTCGGATTGTATCAGGCTTAATAACTGACATAAGTAATCTGTTATCAAATGCAGTATGTTTAATATGCATAGCTATATCAGAATCAAATTCAACTCCAACGATAAGTCCCAGACCCCTGACATCCTTAACATGTGGAAGTTTTGCAAGTTCAGCCCTGAAATATTCTCCAACAGCTTTAGCATTCTCTGAAAGCTTTTTATCTACTATTTCAGAAACAGCTGCGTATGAAGCAGCACAGCATACAGGATTTCCACCAAAGGTTGTTCCATGTGAACCTGCACTGAGAGCACTCATTGCTTCAGTTGTAGCACACATAGCAGCAATCGGCATTCCACCGCCCATTGCCTTAGCCATAGTAACCGCATCCGGTTTAACATTATAATTCATATATGCCATTATCTCACCAGTACGTCCCCATCCTGTCTGAACCTCGTCAAAAAGAAGAAGCATTCCCTTCTTATCACAAAGCTCGCGGAGTCCTTCTATGAATTCAGGAGTAGCCGGATATACACCGCCCTCACCCTGAACAGGTTCGATCATTATAGCGATTACATCATCCGTTGCAGCTTCTTCAAAGGATTTAAGATTATTAAACTCAGCATATTTGAAGCCATCTACAAGTGGCTCAAATCCCTTATGGATTGCACTGCCAGGCTGTCCAGTAGCTGATAGTGTAGCAAGAGTTCTTCCGTGAAATGAATTAAGCGCTGTAACAATCTTGTAACGGCCATTTCCATACTTATCATTTCCATATTTTCTTGCCATTTTTATCATAGCTTCATTTGCCTCAGCACCAGAATTCTGAAACTGAATCTTTTCCATTCCAATAGTTTCGCAGATAAGCTTGGCAAGCATAGTCTGAGGAACAGTATAAAAATAATTTGAAGCATGGATAAGCTGTTCAGACTGTTTCTGAATTGCTTCAATAACTGCTTTATTACAGCCACCTACAGAGTTAACTGCGATACCCCCAAGAAAATCCAGGTAATCTCCGCCCTCTTCATCAGTAATAACCATGTCTGTTGACGCTTCAGCTATGAAATCATAGCGCGGAAAGGTCTCATTAAGATATTTATTGGTCGTATCTATAAGCTCCTGCTTTGTCATATTGAAATCTTTTAAATTCATAATATCACTTCTCTTTCATTTAAAATTTTTAAAAATCGTTACCCATTATATCACACTATTTTCAGTTTGAGAATAATAACAGCTGACTATTATATAACTCATGGTAGAAGCCGCCTGCTTCTAATAGCTCTTCGTGGCTTCCCTGTTCTATAACCGCTCCATCCTTCATAACTAAAATAACATCTGATTCTTTAATGGTTGATAGTCTGTGGGCAACTACAAACGTAGTCCTGCCCTGCATCATTTTATTAAAGGATCTCTGAATTCTCTGTTCTGTTCTGGTATCTATAGATGATGTAGCTTCATCAAGTATAAGCATCGGAGGAAGATTAAGCATAACTCTTGTAATACAGAGCAGCTGTTTCTGACCAGCTGAAAGATTACCACCCTCTTCTGATATATATGTATCATAACCATCTGGCAGCCTGCGTATAAATCTATCTGCATGCGTAAGTCTCGCCGCCTCCTGAATCTGCTCATCTGTAGCATCTGGACAACCATAGGCTATATTTTCTCTTATCGTGCCAGTTTTCAACCAGGTTTCCTGAAGAACCATTCCATAGTTTGTCCTCAGGCTTCCTCTGGTAATCTCTTTTATATCCTTACCATCTACTGTGATAGTTCCCTTATCTACATCATAGAATCTCATAAGCAGATTGATAATAGTACTCTTACCACTTCCTGTAGGACCTACTATTGCAACTCTTTTGCCGGGTTCAACATAAAGACTCAGGTTCTCTATAAGCTTTTTATCGGGCACATAGGAAAATGAAACCGCATCTAGTTCAACCTTTCCATCCACATCAACCAGTTCAGCCTTATCAGCATCTGAGGAAAGTGTCTCAGTGTCAAGAAGCTCAAAAACTCTCGAAGCACTTGCCATTGCTGAAGACAGTTCAGTCATAACTCCTGATATTTCATTAAAAGGTTTTGCAAACTGTGTTGCATAACTAAGGAATACAGTAAGATTACCAACAGACAGAAGTCCTCTTATAACCCCAAGCGCACCAACCAGTCCTACTCCCGCATAAACTATATTATTAACTAGTCTTGTTGAAGGATTAGTTAAGGATGAGAAAAATGTTGCCTTGAATTCTGCATCTACAAGATCTTCATTTATTTCATCAAACCTCTCAGCTGCTCTTTTCTCGTATGAAAAAGCCTGTACTGTTTTTTCATTTCCTACCATCTCATTTATAAGTGAGCTCATCCTGGCTCTTTCCTGAGACTGCTTCTTAAACATATTAAAGGTCTTCTTCGTAATGAATCCAGCTACGAGAAGTGAAACAGGGGTAAGTACAACCACCACAAGAGCAACCATCACATTAACTCTGAACATGAATATAAGCGTTCCAACTATTGTAATAACACCAGTAAAAAGCTGAGTAAATCCCATAAGGAGTCCGTCAGCAAGCTGGTCCACATCTGATAAAACTCTTGAAACGATGTCTCCATACTCATGAGAATCAATAAAACTAATTGGCAGTTTTTCAACATGCTTGTATATCTTGATTCTTAAATCCTCAACTATCTTATATATTATCTTATTATTGAGAACACTCATAAACCATTGAGTTATCATTGCTACTGCAATCGCAAATACCAGCTTTATCAGTGTATCTTTCACTCCTGAAATGTCTACTCTGCCAGCAGCAATAATATAATCTATTGCATTTCCTGCAAGAATTGGAGCCACCAGCTGGAACAAAACCGTTCCAAAAGATGCTGTGAAGGACAGACATACATATGCAAAATATGGTTTTATGAGCTTCAAAACTCTTTTAAATGTACTCATGCCACACCCTCCTTTTCTTTAAACTGGGTGAGACATATCTCACGGTAGATCTCATTTGTTTTATATAGCTCATCATGTGTGCCAATGGCAACAGCTTTTCCATCATCCATAACTACTATCTTGTCTGCATGCATGATTGATGAAGCTCTCTGGGAAACTATAATTGTAATCCTCGATTCTGAACCTTCCCGAAGCGCTCTATGGAGCTTCGCTTCTGTTATATAATCAAGCGCTGATGAACTGTCATCAAGTATAAGAATCTGAGCCTTCTTCACAAGAGCTCTTGCAATACAGAGTCTCTGTCTCTGACCGCCTGACAGATTCTTACCTCCCTGATCTATCTCAAAGCCTAATCCACCTTCCTTTTTCGAAACAAATTCTTCAGACTGAGAATCTCTGATAGCCTTTGTAATATCATCATCACTAGCATTCGGATTGGCAACCTTTAGATTTTCAGATATAGTTCCTCTAAAAAGCACATTTTTCTGAGGCACTATCGATACTCTGCCTCTTAGACTATCCTTTGAAATATCCTTAATATCTGTCCCATCAAGTTTAATACATCCAGACGACACGTCATAAAATCTTGGTATCAGATTCACAAGAGTTGATTTACCCGAACCTGTTCCACCTATTATACCTATAGTCTGACCAGACGATACTTCAAAGGATATATCTTCTATAGAATTCTCCTTCGAGCCTGCGTAGCTCATCGAAACATGGTCAAAACAAAGAGTATGTTTATCAGTATAGTCAGCAGTTTCAACTGCATCTTTATATTTTATTGATGACTGGGTGTCCATAATATCCGATATACGATTGATACTGGCAAGTGCTTTGGTAAGAATAATAACCAGATTTGCAAGCTTAACCAGCTCAACAAGGATCTGTGACATATAGTTAACCAGTGCAACAACCTGACCTCTTGTCAGAAGACCTGCATCAACTCTTACAGCACCGACATATATGAGTCCTGCTATACCAAGATTAACTATTCCATAAGTCACAGGATTCATAAATGAAGAAAGCCGGCCAACTCTGATCTGAGCAACCTTAAGATTGTCAGCCGCTTCAAAGAATTCTTTTTCCTCAAGCTCCTGTCTGTTAAAAGCTCTGATAACTCTTACACCAATAAGACTCTCCCTTGTAAGAAGAGTCACCCTGTCTAGAGCTTTCTGAACTTTTTTATACTTTGGAATGCTTGAAAATGTAATAAAGAAAACTACAGCCACAAGAAACGGGAGTACAACAGCAAAAACTATAGATGTATGAACATCTACAGTAAATGCCATAACAACAGCACCTATGACTATAAATGGAGATCTTAGAAATAATCTAAGAAACATATTAACACCGGAAATAACCTGATTGACATCACTTGTCATACGGGTTATCAGAGTTGCAGAACCATAAGTATCAATCTCATTAAAAGAAAATGAGGATATATGTCTGAAAAGTTCACTCCTCAATTGTTTTCCAACTCCCATGGCCGCTCTTGCAGAGAAATACTGAGCAGTAATAGACGCAAGATATCCCACAACAGTAAGCAGAATTAATACCATCCCCATCCTGATGACATAATCCTTGTCATTATTAGCGATACCTATATCAATAAGACGAAGCATCACCAATGGAACCAGGAGTTCAAAAGATGCTTCTAACATTTTAAAAAGTGGGGCAAGTATAGCCCTTATCTTGTATTTTTTTAAATATTTTAATATATATTTCATATCATCCTAATCCGAGCATCTATAGCTTCCAAGAATTTTAAATTCATCTGTCTCATTCATCAACTGATAAACAAGTGCTCTATCTTCCTCTTTAAGAAGACTGGCAGTCATTTCCAGCATAAAGATATAATTCCAATCATTATCGATATATGGCTTCGAATGTATCTCAGTAAGATTCACACCATAATCAGAAATCATTGAAAGAACACTTGCCAGACTTCCACTTCTGTTTTTGCAAACAAACATGATTTTAAGGCGGTTATGCTTAGGAAGAACTACAAGATTATTGGAAAATGTAACAACTTTTTTTCTGTATTTTCCATCCTGAACTATATCACATCTGTTGATGTACAAAGGATTGTTAACAAGAATCTTATGAAGACCGTCTGAAACATCTACACCTATGTTCTCCATAATGCCAATACCAGCAGAAACCTTACCAGACAAGACCGCTCCGGCAAGTTCTTCATGATTTTCTACGGTAAGCATTTTGTCCTTGGAAACAGAATTAACAATATACAGCTCTTCCTTTACTACTGCTGCATCTTCTATTGCCGGCTCTATTTCAATATAATCTACATTAAAACAGTCTCTAAGCTTCAAAGTTCTTCCATACTGATATTTTCTGCTGATTTCCATTATACGTTTTATCAGCGCAGTGTATTCAAGTTTTATGGATTCATCCACATTTTCAGTCTGTTTTTCAATTATAGAAGCCTCTCTGTCAGGCTTAAAGATATCATCCTCAGTCAGAGCTTTAATTCTAGCCACCTCATCAGCCAGTTTCATTCTTTTCTTAAAAAGCTCCTTAATTTCGCTATCAACAGAATCAATTTCCTTTCTAACTTCACTAAGTTCCATAATAAATCTCCTAATCACTTAAAGGTCATGCCAGGTGACAGACTTATAGCTTATCTGTTCATTTAATTTGTGCTATCTCAGAGATTGGCAGACCATCTATAAAACGCGAAGGTTTCCCAATCTTCTCCCCCATAATCCTTGGCATATATATGAATAATTTATCAGAGGATCTCGTAACACCAACATATAGCATTCTGCGTTCCTCTTCTATTTCTGATGTTGACTTTGACCTTTTATGAGGAATCACATCCTCAATTACATCCATAATGTGAACCTCTTTAAACTCCAGTCCCTTTGCACTATGAAGTGTCATAAGCTGAACACCACTACTATGATATGCTCCATGTTCACTCTGAAGCTTTAACATTTCTCTATATTCGTCAATCATATCATAGAAATCATCAAAGGTTTGTAAATCCTTTGTCATAGACTGGAATTCATCCAGTATATCCATTATTTCATCACATTGAATATTTTTTTCTTCCGCATATTTTTTTATATAAGTATTATAACCAATTGCTTCTCTGATATAATTTACCGCAGCATAAGGGCTGAGACTGGAAATAGTTCTGAGTTCACTTTTCAGCCTTCGTAAATTATTTCTAAGATAATCCTTATCGTCATCAACAGACTCTATAAGTTTATCTAGATCAACCTCTGTCTCATCAAGCATGTTACGGCTGATGTATCTGACAGGCTTATTCATAAAGGTAAGAAAAATATCCCTGCTATGATTTCCAAGAGCAAAGGAAATATAATTCACCACAGCTGCAACTGAAGCATTTGAAAAAATATCCGGTACAGTATCTCTAATGCTGAAATCAATATTATATTCTCTCAGCTTATATAATAGTCTTCTGGGTCCCAGATTAGTCCGATAAAGAACAGCTATTTCTTCAGGTTTTACCCCATTTATTTCAGCATGAAGAATCCCTCTGCATATCAATTCATTTTCATCCCTGACATCGTGAACGGAATAAATATCGAAGCTGCCCTTTCTGTCAGTTTTGGATTTAAGTACCTTTTCATATCTTTTAGTATTCTGCTTAATAATAGATGAAGAAACATCCACTATGGCAGAAGGGCATCTAAAATTATCCGACAAGTGGATAATATTTGCGTCCTTAAACTCTCTTGAAAAAGAAAGCATTATATCTGGTCTGGCACCTCTGAATCCATAGATAGACTGATCATCATCGCCCACAGCATACAGATTATCCAGCGGATGCGAGATCATTTTTAGTATCTCATACTGAATGCGATTTGTATCCTGGAATTCATCTACCATTATATACTGATACATCATTCTGATTCTTTCAAGTATATCCTTTCGCTCCACCAGCAGCTTATAACACATAGAAACCATATCATCAAAATCAATTAATCCATTTGAAGTTTTATATTCATGATATCTGTTATAAACCAATCGAAAATCATCCACTGACATATCTGTACTGTAATAATTTGCCACGTCAATAAGGTCACTGGAAATAATACCAAACTGATTGATCAGACTCGAAATGGTTTCATCATTATCATAAGCATCTTTATTAATCTGGCATAAGAGTTCCTGAATCACACTTCTCTTTTCAGCCTCGTCGAGTACCTTAAGATCACTGGAGCCTCCATAAGCTGTCCTGATGATCCAATAGAAAAAAGAATGGAATGTGCCAAATCTGACTCTCGTATCTTCTATATCACAAAGTTCGAGAAAACGCTGTCTCATAGAAAATGCAGCAGCCTTAGTAAATGTAATGACCAGAATATTCTCAGGAGCAACTTTATGACCACATATTAAATTGTTTATTCTATTAACTATAACAGTTGTTTTCCCAGAACCTGGAGTTCCTATAACAAGAAGAGGTCCTTTAAACCACTCTATAGCCTGAATCTGTTCTTCAGTAAATGTGCTCATATTTCCCCCTGAATACTAATAAAACAAAAATGAAAACATTATAACAAAAATGTGTCAAACTAATTATCTTAATTTGACACATTATGCGTTTCAACAATTTACTGTTTTATGCATTTGCTCCGCAGCATTTTTTATATTTTTTACCACTTCCACATGGACATGGATCATTTCTTCCTACCTTTGGAGCCTTTACAACTGTATGAGAAGTTTTTTCTTTCTTATACAGTTCCTGCTGCTTCTCTTTTGAAAATATTTTATCCCACTCAGGAAGTGTATATAACCATTCAGCATTGCATCCAACCATGTTCATATAGAGCTTTTCTGGATCTATATCGATTGTAACTGTTGTATTCTCATCTGCTTCATCAAGATTGTTGGACTTCTTAATGCTCTCATCAATACCATCCAGGAATCCTGTCATGATTTCAAGATTTGTATCATACTTTTCAGCAAGCTCCTTGATTGTTCCTGTAACAACAACAGATGGATCCTTTAAAAGCTGAATATATATTCCTTTTTCTATCTGAAAATAATTTAACCAGAATTGTTTTCCTTCAGGAGTTCTGTCATCAAGACCATATGCATGATCTCTCCAATCCTTAAGTAATCCCATAATTTTACATATCCTTTCATTATCATAATATTATTACAATTAAAACAGATTATGCCAGAGACCTTTAACAATCACCTGATCACAGAATACCAGTTCAAAACGAAAGCCTCAAGACATACGGATGCTATTATAACAGATAAAAATATTTACTTCAAGTATGTCTTTATTCCATTTTACTCGTATCTTAATGCATCAATAGGGTTAAGATTTGCAGCCTTAATTGAAGGCAACAGACCGAATACAATACCTATTACCATTGAGAAAACAACAGATACTATTATAGCTGGCATACTGATTGCAACAGGTACTTCAGCAAGCTTCGATATGAAATATGCAAGTCCAATTCCTGCAAGTACTCCGATAATACCACCAATACTTGTAAGAACTGATGCCTCAGTAAGAAACTGTCCAAGAATAGCTCCTTTTCGTGCACCGATAGCCTTTTTCAGACCTATCTCCCTGGTTCTTTCTGTAACAGACACGAGCATAATATTCATAACACCTATACCACCAACTATAAGTGATATACTTGCAATCCATATAAGCTGTTTATTAGTTGAATTCTTAAGTTTCTGAAGATCCTTAGCTTTCTGAAGAACATCCTCGCTTTTATACTTAATAGTTTCTTCTTCGCCACCAGCACCGCTTTCTCCATCTTCACCTTCTTCAGCATCCATTTCTGAATCAGGTGACATAGAGCCACCAGGCATAGTTGAACTGGTCTTAGTAATGAATTTATTCAGATAATCCTGCGTATCCTTTCCAGCTGAAGCCATATCCTCTGTGGATGTAGCTTTTATCAAAACATGATAAGGCTGGTCAAACTTATAGATTATTGGCCATGAAGTATCTGGCAGGAAGATATAACTTGAATTAGTTTCTCCAAAATATGTATACCAGTCTTCAATACTGTTAACCACGGGATCATATCCCTCATCTTTAAATACAACTCCTACTACTGTAAAAGGAGTTCCAGATAATTCAATTGTTTTTCCTATAGGCTCTTCACCTTCAAAAAGTGTGTAAGCAGTATTATAGTCAAGAATACATACATTTCTAAAATCTTTAAAATCCTTATCAACAAAAAGTCTTCCACTTCTTAGAATGTAGTTTTCCATATTCAGATAATCATTATTACATCCGAATATATACGCACCCGAAAGTGTATTGGTTGCGTGGTTTATTCCTTCATAGGCCTGGGCTTTATGATAAATTGTAGCATCAACGACAGTATCAATGTTCTTAATGTTATTTAACATCTCGTCATCAATAATAGGAACTTTACTGGTATCAACCTCGTTAGGGCTGACCTCCATACCACTCTGTGTAAGAGTAACCTTAACAACATTATTTCCAGAACCAATAAGACTGTTCTTTATCTCGTCATTTGTTCCTTTGATTGTTGATACAATGGCAATAATAGCAGCTATACCAATAATGATACCGAGCATTGTCAGGAAAGAACGCATTTTATGAGTAAATATTCCCTGAAATGACAGTCTGATATTTTCAATCATTTTAACGTCTCCTTTCCTTTACTGATACAGGTTTTCAGTATCTGCTTCTTTGCAGACCTTTCCATCAATTGCATTCTTATCATAAGGAAATGCAACATAATCATCCATTGTTATTCCGCTCTTAACAATTATCTCAGAACCCCAGTATATCTTACCGGTTTTAAGAAATTGCTTCTTTAATCTGCCATTAACTCTTTTATAAACGTAATATTTTCCATTCTCCTGCTTGGTCAAGAAAAGAGGAATAACCATTGAATCATCTTCTTCCTCTTCTGCGGCCTCCTCGCTATCAGCTGAATCTGGTGAACTTCCATCATTAAGAGTTACTTCAACATATGCACCATCATCAAGTCCTTCACTATCTTCTATTGAAATCTTAACAGGATAATATGACTGTGCATAAGGATAAGTAGTTTCTGAATTAGGACTGATACCAACTGTCATAACTTCTCCAGTATATCTGTTACCAGTATCATAGCAATATACAGATACCTCCGTACCAACCTTCATCTTCTTAAGTTCGAGTTCTCCAACATTAACAGTAGCAATAAATGTACCTGATGTGCTGACAACAAGATTTGGTTCTCCTGAATTGCTCTTCTCATCAGACATATCGAGAGTTACAACAATTCCATTAACCTTAGCGCAAACTGTGCATTTATCAATAACAGCCTGCTGCTTTCTGATAGAAAGATTCTTGGTATCTATTTCATTTTCAAGATTTTTAATCTCATTTTTCTTTTTTGTTATAGCAGCTTCAAGCTCTTTTTGTGTATAGATCTCTTCTTCCTCTTCCTCGTCGTCCTCGTATTCTTCGTCTTCTTCCTCGTACTCTTCTTCTTCCTCTTCTTCCTCTTCATCTTCCAGTTCACCTATAGCATCATTTGTAGAATGAATCTCTGGAAGCTCTGTAGACGACTCAGTTGTAGGCTCTTCAGTATCCGGAACTGGTGTAGTATTGTTAAGCTTTGTAAGCTCGGTATTTGCAAGCTTAAGATCTGTACTTGTCACATCAAGATCCGCATAAAGAGACTCAAGTTTCAGCTGTTCCTGAGTAGCATCGTATTTGAAAAGAACATCTCCGGACTTAACCTTGTCTCCTTCCTCAACTAGAACTTCAGATACAGTTTTGTCACTTGATATATAAATCTTCTGATCCCCGCCACTTGAAACATTACCTGACATTGATGTGTAATTTTCTTCATAATAAGAAGCGCTGGAGGCAATCTCTGCCACAGCATATACATTTACAGGATCAGAATTCTGTCTATGTTTTCTATATGCCTTAATTCCAAAGTAACCACCACCTACGATTATAGCGATTACAATTACAGTAATTATTAATTTTTTTAACATTACTCAGCACCTCCTTCTGTTGGAGCTACCGGTCCCTTTGCCGCCTGTTTATCCAAAACTACCGCATCCTTTACTGGTTGCTGATTAACTACCGGTCCCTTTACAGGTTGCTGATTTACTAC
>JAILEL010000074.1 GCA_024687845.1 Eubacterium sp. | reverse complement strand
AATGTTACAGACCGAAGTTCTGTAATGTATTAGATTATTTTTCATACACATAGTATAACATATTTGACAGATTATTGCATTAACCTTATAGTTCAATCAGGGATAAAATGGCGCTTTCATCTCGGTAATTGAATTACCGAGTATTCCCGCTTAGGTATCCTAAATCAGATGAATTTGATGATTTAATACGCCATTTATATAAAAGATTCTCAGAATTATTAGGATCAATATCATCAGCCTCCCAGTCCGCCTGCCCAACATACTCTTCTATATTATCTTCATCAAGAGTAACTGATTCTGTTGTATCATTATCTTTATATGATGAAGGATCTACATCATAATATCCTCCTGTAAGAGTTAATGAAGCAGTATAATCATATTCGGAGTTTGGTTGATATGTAAGTCCCTTAATCTTCGCATTACCACTTATCGTGGCAGCTACATCTGCTAAACCTCCATTGTCAAACATAATACCATTTGAAAAATCTCCACCACTGATATTTATTGTTCCACCATCAATCCCAAAATAGTTATATATTCCACCGGTAATGTTATATGTATCCGCAGTATAGCCACCAAGCGTTACATCAACTGTTCCTGAACTATTAAAAATTCCCGGAGTTTCACTTTGAATACTTATTCCTGCGCCTGATTTTCCAGTAATGGTTCCCTCAACAGTAAATGTTTTACCATTAAGATCAAGAAAAACAAATCCTATATCAGAGTTTAATGTAAGAGTATCATCTGAACCAACAGTAACATCGTCATAAAGAATAATTGTACATTCATCTGAAGGTGCAGCCTCAAAAGCATCCTGGATTGTAGCATAAGAATCATATTGTTCTCCACCAACTAAAATACCTGCAACCGGAACTGGCAGAGTTCCAATATCGATACCACCTTCAGCATTTGCCATAAGTGCCGTCCCCGGAGCCATGCCAAGCGTCATTACAAAGCTGGCAAATATAGCTGTAGTTTTCTTAAGGTTTGTAATTAATCTTCTTTTCTCCATACACACTACCTCCGCTAATATAATAATAATTTGCATTACTCACGTTCCTTTTTAATCAAAAATACTCCCCATAAAACTGTTCTGTGAGTAAATAAATACGCATATAATTATATCAATATTTTGTCATTTTGTCTGAAAATATGTCTATTCGGTCGATTTTGATGTCTATTCGGTCGTACCTTTTCATAGTTAATAAGAACAGAATAAAATTCTGATGAATAAAGAGTGTCACCAATTTCTATAAAGAAAAAAACAGGTATACAAAAAGTGATAGGAAGCTCTATACGAACTGCCTATCACTTCTTGTATTCACATTACAATTTACATAATGAATTAAAACGTTACCTAACTACATTAATAACAACTGGAACTGTTTTACTTATTGATTTATAATTTTTATTTCCTTTTGCATTAACAGTAACTACAATTTTATACTTTCCTGGCTTTGTACCCTTCTTTACGCTAATATTACCATTTTTTGCCACAGTAATATTACTGTTACCGGATTTTTTCTTATAAGAAACTTTTCCCTCTGCTTTCTTTACAATGTATATATTTTTAGCTAAAACAGTCTTTTTGTTTTTTAATAATTCGGCAGTCTTAACTTTTTGTGTTTTTGCCTTTACATCAATTGGATTATTTCCTTTAGTAATCGTAAATTTTGCATTATAAGTACCAGAAAAATTATTCTTACACTTTATTGTTATATTATATGTTCCTACATTTTTTAGTTTGCCTGGAATACTTACTGTATAATCCTTTTTTTCTATTAATTTAACATTTCCACGTTTTACTGTAATTTTCGGTTTTTTTGTTTTTCCATCATATGGAACTGAAGTTTTTGCAAGAGTAACCTTAAGTTTTTCCTTGCAAGGATTAATCTTAAATGTAAATGTTTTACTACCCGTATATCCATTCTTTCCGGTAATAACAACGGTTCCATTTCCAGCATTAACATTATTGCTGAATTTTACATCAAAGTCTGTTTCTCTTTTTAGTATAACGCCTTCGAGTTTTACGTCAAATGAAGGTTCGATGGCTTTTCCGGTATATGTCTGTGGCTCAACAGTAACTACAGCTTCTGAAATACTCTTAATTACATCTGATTCTTCTGAACCATTCGGATCTTCTTTTTCAGCTGTCTTAATCTCGCCATTTTCATCATATTCCTTACCAACTCCATTTGATTCAAAAGGAACATTTATTAAAGTAAAATCAGATGAATTAAGTCCATCATCAGAAAAAGCTTTAACATATATCCTGATATTATCTCCGGAATTAAATGCTGGGTAATCCAGCGTATTGCTTGGACTTACAACCATCATATCAACCGAGATAGTATCTTCTGTCTGAGTTATTTTTTCTCCGTTAAGACCAGCAAAAGTTGCTTCATAATTATCCCAATATGCTTTTGTATCATCAACTATAATAATCTCAGGCACATTTCCGGATGCAGCATTGTTTTCGTATTCTCCATCCTGTTTACATGGACATACAAAATATCTCTTTACTCCATCCTGTTTTTTAAATGATACAGATAATACAGCAATATCTCCTTCAATTTCCCATGGTTCTGCACCACAAGCTACTTTGATGGTTCCCTTCTTAAACTCTTTGAATTTAACCTTTACATTCTCAGGTTTCTTAAGAACTGCACTTCTTCCACGAATATTAAATGAAGCATTTGCTGAACCTATGTAGATTCTTTCACCAATTATTTCAGCATTAGCCATACCTACTTTGACATTATTTGTATAGTTAACTTTATAATCAATTCCTTCAGTTAACTTCTTTCCATTAACAGTCACTTCAAAATCAGGAGTAATAGGTTCTCCTGTAAATGTCTGATCTGCAATCTCAGTTATGGTTGCAGTTTCAATAGAAATAAATTCCTTAATTCGATATTTATAAATGCCTGTTAGCTTAGTCGCCCAGTCTTCCTGATCCTTATACTCTTCAACATACTGAATTGATACAAATTCTGAATTATCATATCCATATTGCTCAACTCCACCAATAAATGAATTAGGATCATTTTTATAATATCCGCCACTAAGCTTTACTGATATATCATGATGTGTATCAGAAGTATCCGGATTAATACTCATATCTCTTATCAATGCATTTTCTGATATCGTAAAATCAACAGCATTCTCATACTGTGGCCCAACCTTTATACCACCTGTAAAATCTCCACCACTTATATTATAATTTCCACCCTTAACTACAAATTCTTTATTAATTGTTCCATCTGTAACCGAGTATGTATCACTGGAAGTTCCTGTTATTGGAATATCTAAAACTCCCGAATTGATAAAAGTTCCTGTTTGACTCTCACTACTAATTATTAATTCCATACTTCCCGTAATAGAACCTTCATTAGTAAAAGTCTTACCATTTAGATCAAGAAAAACCACACCATTCTTAATATTCTCATTAAGAGCAAGCGTATCATCCTTTGAAATAGTAGTATTGTTATTTATGATAATTTTACTGCCATTAGGTGCAGCTTCAAATGCATCTTGTATTGCCGCATATTTCATCTGACTTCCATCAGTTTTAACATACACTGTATCACCAATAATACGCCACTTAAAGGTTTCCTTATCAACCTTCCAGTCACTCTGAGATGAAAATTCTTCGACTTTTGTTTCATCAAGCGTAATAGAATGAGTTTCATCTTCATTTTTCTTGGCTATAGGATTTTCGCAGTAGTATCCACCTCTAAGTTTTGTTGAAACTTTATAACTAAATGTAGGATTTACATTATAATTGATGTTATAAATTTTAGTATCACCTGTAATTGTGGCATTTATATCTGCACAGCCATCATTAGCAAAATTAATACTGCTGAAGCTTCCACCACTAATATTTACTGTTCCACCACTGCAAAAAAAACTATTAGCAATTCCATTGGTAAAATTAAACTCATCAGCAGTCATGCTAGAAAGATTAAGAGCTAGATTTCCGGAATTATTAAACTTTCCTGTGCTTGTTTTACTATAAACAGTTAAAAATGTGTTCTCACCACCTTCAATTAATTCCCCCTCATTCGTAAATGTATAACCATTAAGATCAATAAAAAGATTATTCCCTGACATAGAATGTCCTAATCCCCATAATTCACCTGAAGGTATAGTAACATCCTGATGTAATATTATAGACTCACCAGGTTTCAGATCAAAAAAAGCAGTTTTTGCATCTGTATAATCAGTTTCTATTTCAGTCTTCGGATCATATATGGATGCAACAACGGTTTCTTCAACTATAGGTTCACCTGTGGTTCCTTCCTCTGCATTTACCAAAAGATTTGTTTCCGGTGCCAAACCGAAGATAAACGCAAAACTTGCCAGTAATATAGTTGATTTTATTAAACTATTCTTTAAACCAAGTTTTTTCATTTAAGTCTGCCTCCTCATTTATTAACCTTTTTTTGAAAAAAGCCATGCACTTTAAAGAACTAGTGCACAGCTTTTTCAAGTATTTTTATATTCAATCAATTAGATGCTGATGTTCTCTCCAACAAGACCTACGTAAGCACCCTGCTTTGCTTCTGAAGCATCTGGATGAGCAATAAGCCATTTATTTCTTGCCCAGAGAAGCTTATCTTCAAAATCCTTCTCAGTAACTTTTCCATCAAGATCAGTATTGGTATTCTTTGGAAGAACTACAGCTACTCTGAAACCATCCTCTGACTTACGACATGGTGCATAGTGAAGAGATGTTGCATAAACCTCTACTACTGCTCCTGCAGGTGCCTCAAATGCAACTACATCTGCTGTATCAAGCTTACCATCTATTATCTTCTCCTGCTTTGCAAGAAGAAGAACGAAGTCTGTAGCACCGATGTTTATCTCACTGTTTCTGTGATACTCAAGACAGTTAAGAGCTGTGTTGTATCCCCAGCACATTCCAAGCTCGATTGGCATTCCACCAAATGCATTCTCACCAATCTCCTTAAAGATTCCACAAGCCTCAAGTGAATCAATCCATGGCTCATATGCAACACCTTCTGCCGGCATTTCAACCTTTTCCATAGCTGCGACAAGCTCGCTTGTGTCATACCCTGAAAGTACCTTTCCATACTCTCTGAATTCAGGATCATTTACTGAATAAATAGTCATTTTTCATTACCTCCCGTAAATACTTTATTATCCTTCGGCTCTCTGAGCCACATCGATAAATATTGTACCATATATGCTTCGCATATATGCAAGCCTTGCTACGCAAGTCTTGGCTGTGCTTCGCACAGCGTATCCTCCGCTTCGCTACGGAGCAACGATTTGACTTTGTCAAATCGTTACCTATTATACCACACACCATAATTTATTGAAAGTAGTTCATAAATAATAAACGCCAGTCAGTTTTTCATAATTAACCGACTGGCGTTTACACTTACGTATATGATTTTATCTTCCTGTTTCTTTCTTGTACTCACTCACATTTGTTTCAAGAACGATCTTTCTGATAGGAAGAATTCTTCCAGGTGATACAGAAAGTTCATCATATCCCATAGCAAGAAATTCTTTGGTAAGACTGAGATCTGCACCAAGCTCACCACAGATTCCTGCCCACGCACCGTGTCTATGAGCAGCGTCTGCTATCATCTGCAGCATACGCATTATTGCAGGATGATGTGAATCATAGAAATCATCCAGTGACTGATTCTGTCTGTCGATTGCAAGTGTATACTGAGTCAGATCGTTGGTTCCAACACTGAAGAAATCAACCTCTTCTGCCAATTCATCAGCTATCATAACTGCAGCCGGAGTTTCTATCATGATACCAAGTTCAATATTCTTATCATAAGATAATCCTTCTGATTCCAGTTCCTTCTTAACTTCCTCAACTATTGCTTTTATCTTCTTAACCTCATCAACAGAGATTATCATCGGAAACATAATGGATATTTTTCCAAATGCACTTGCCCTGAGAATCGCTCTAAGCTGTGTCTTAAATACTTCCGGTCTAGTAAGGCATATTCTTATAGCTCTGAGTCCCATAGCAGGATTCTCTTCCTTTGGAAGTTCGAAATAATCAGCCTGTTTATCAGCACCTATATCAAGTGTTCGGATAATAACCTTACGTCCGGCTAGAGTCTGTGCAACCTGCTTATAAATAGCAAACTGCTCATCTTCTGTAGGATAATCTTCTGATCCCAGATAGATGAATTCTGATCTGAAAAGTCCGATTCCACCAGCATCATTTTCAAGAACAAGTCCCAGATCTTTAGTATTTCCAATATTTGCATAAAGATTAATCTTCTGACCATCCAGGGTAATATTCTCTTTACCCTTTAATCTTTCAAGGAGATTCTTCTTCTCTTCCTCCTCAAGAAGGAGCTTCTTCTTTGCTGCCAAGACTTCAGTATCAGGCTCAACATAAACCTTTCCTTCGTACCCATCTACTATAGCCAGCTTTCCATCCACTTCATCAGAAAGAGGGATTGGGCAGCCAATTATCGCAGGGATACTCATTGTCTTTGCTAATATAGATGTATGTGAATTAGCTGAACCATGTACTGTTACGAATGAAAGAATCTTATCCTTATCCATCTGAACAGTTTCTGATGGTGCAAGATCATCTGCTACGACAATAACCGGTTCATCAGATACAATCCCTTCTCCGCCAGCACCAGAAAGGCAGCTCAGAATTCTCTCTGTAATATCTTTTATATCCGCCGCTCTTCCACGAAAATATTCTTCTTCCATTTCAGAGAACATTTTTGCAAAATTATCTCCTGTCTGAGCAACGGCATATTCTGCATTTACGCCTTCAGTTTCTATAATACTATCCACAGATTCAATATAATCTTCATCATCCACCATAAGCTGATGAGCCTCGAAGATTTCAGCACCTGATTCTCCAACTTCCTTCACAGCCTTTTCATACAGAACTTTCAGCTGCTCTATTGCAGCGTCTCGTGCATCTGCATATCTTTTTTTCTCAGCCTCAGTATCATCTATCTTAACTCTCTTTACC